>JAKVCY010000139.1 GCA_022448425.1 Thalassotalea sp.
AATAAACAAAAATCATCGACCTCTACGTAAATTGCATCTAAGTTATTCATGCCCTTGCCTTAGTAATCTTGTGTCACTTTGTCGAAAGATCTGATCACCACAAGGGTATTTAGTTCAATTTCTTATGCGCAGCTCAGGTTACTTATCAACCTACAACTTCATTTTCTATTAGCTAATAACAGCTAACCTCAATAGTTTTTGATTGGCTTACACACCGATTAATTATGAACTCGATAAATTTTTGCTTAAACCAGTGATATTTGCTGCAGTTATCTCTATAGGGACTATAGCGACTAAGTGTCGATTGAGTCCTAAATAATATGGAATTCATTGCAAGGACGAAACATGAAGTTAATCACTTTCCTATTAGTTTTATTTGTAACTCTACTTGTTCATTGCTCCGCATGGGGAGAAACAAGTAAAACCGACTCTGACGTCAATCCAGACACTATTATTGCGAAGGTGTTTGACAAAAACATTGTAATAAGAGATTTGAACGATACTCAGTTAACAATCTTGCCGGGAAGTTACTTACCAAAGCCATCCCAAATTGATGACGAGTATCGATATAAAGTGATGCGTTACCTAATTAGCCAAGAGATAAACTTAGCACTGGATAAGCAATGTAACGTTTCGGTGAGCACTAGTGACCTAGAAGCATATACCAAATTCATGAGTAACGTTATGGATGATTTTAAATTGCGACATCCCGGCGATAAAATGGTCGAATTACAAGAAAGTTCTATAAAGTCTATGGGGCAATCTGAATGGAGAAAACATTACCGCCATAAATGTTTATACGAAATGTACGGTGGTGCTGTTATTTTTCAACAAGCAAGCCCACAAGAGCCTGTAGGCGCGCTCAAAGCACATTTAGGAAAGTTAACGCGTGAAGGTGATTTGGTGATCATGAGAGCGGATTTTAGCCAGCGTTTTTGGCAATACTTCAAACGCAAGCACTCTTTTGAAGTTCCATCAGAGAAGGTCGACTTTAGTCAACCTTGGTGGATGAAGGCTAAACATTAATGTTAATTTGAATGGCCTGTAAAGTAATGCTAAATGAGCAATGAGATAAAGCCAACTCTTGTATAACGCATGAGATGTATAAAGTCGGCTTTGGGTGAGAAAATTAACTAAGCAGAAGGATGTTGATTAAGCGGGAAGTTCGTCTTTGCTTCTTGTTCATTGGCTTGGTATAACTGGTGAATTAATTCATCTTTTACTACCCATTCATCATTTAGCCACTGTTGAAAGCCGTACTTGAAATCGTCGTCATTGAAGTAATCGCCTATGATTGCATCTGTCACTTCAACTTGCTCTACATTAACAACAATCTTAGTTAGCTTGCCTGACAATACGTCCTTAATGATATGGCCTGGGTTATCAGGGTAAAGCACTGTAACATTAAGTATTTTATCAAACTGATCACCTAGTGCTGCTAAGGTAAAAGCAATTCCGCCCGCTTTAGGTTTTAGCAGGTATTGAAAAGGACTTTCTTGCTGTTGATGTTTAGCTTGCGTGAAGCGCGTACCTTCAACAAAGTTGATAATGGTCGTTGGGTTATCTTTAAACGCTTGGCACGACTTTTTTGTCGTTTCAATATCTTGGCCTTTCAATTCAGGGTGTTTCGCTAAAAACTTTTGGCTATAACGCTTCATAAAGGGCATTTCTAACGCCCAACAAGCCATACCTAAGAAAGGGACTTTTTTTAGTGAATCTTTTAAGAAAAACTTAGGTTCAGGTGTATGTTCTCTAGCAAGCTCAGCCAATACCAAAATGTCCATCCAACTTTGATGGTTGGCAAGCATTAAGTACCAACTGTCTTTTGATAAATTTTCTGTGCCTTTGATTTGCCACTCTACAGGGTTTGCAAGTCTAATGATCAACGTGTTGTTGTATGTCCACAATCTGTAAACACTGTGCATTGGACGATAAAGCAAACGATGAACCGCTTTAACAGGAATTAAAAACTTTAGAAGGCCACCAAAAAAAACAATACTGCCATTAAACGCAAGATTTAAACTGAATAGTGTAAAAGTGAGAGGTATTAGAAAAACGCTTGGCAACCCTGACAACATTAATATTCGCTCCTGCTAAAACGGCGATTCTTTCTGTAACAAAAACATCATTTTAACGACATTTTTCAAAAGGTGTACTGATATGTTTGTCACATCTGTTCGCCGAAATTCTACTGCTTTTATAAAAAGTCTATTTATAACAATAGTGTAACGGTTAACGTATGGATTTTGTAGGTATAAAAAAACCTGCCGAGGCAGGTTTTTATTAATTGTTATTCAGCCTATTGAATGAGAAATTTATGCAGCGTGTTCTTGGCGCTGTGCAATTTCATCAAGTAGTAATTTACCTGCAGGTAAGTCACTTGGGTCGAAATCGTCTACGTCAATCGTCGCTTTACGGCCAATTTCAGTACGCTTCAATAGCTCAGCTTCTTCTGCAGTAATCGCATTTGCTTCTAAACCTTGCTCTGCCACTTCATTTAAACGGAAGAACGGAAGCTTCTTGCCAACTGCACGACACACTTTGTCGTACACTGGTTCAGCTGCAAGAATGTCATCTAATGTTTGCTCAAGCATACCTAGTACATTCTCTGGCTCACGCGTTAAGTATTGGCCTTGGCCGATACGGTTACGCGTTTCGCTTGGCGTTTGTAAGATACGAGATACTTTATGATCTAACTTGTCAGATGGTTTAGTTAACCAGCTACCGTATGGCAGGATAATCGCACGTAGGGCAATTGAAACTGCTTTGTTAGGGAAGTTAGAAATCAACTCATCAATAGCTACTTGCGTTTTGTATAGGCTGTCTTCAACTGCCCACTGAACTAGTGGTAAATCAGCTGACTGACGACCTTCATCGTTGTAGCGCTTTAATGTCGCTGATGCTAGGTATAGATGGCTTAAAATGTCACCTAAACGTGCTGAAATGCGTTCGCGACGTTTTAAGTCACCACCAAGTGTTAACATTGCTATGTCAGATAACATCGCTAAGTTAGAGCTAAAGCGAGTCATTAACTGGTAGTAACGGCCAGTAGCATCATTATGCGGTTTAGCAACAAAGCGTGAACCTGATAATGACATCCATAAGCTACGGAAGATGTTGCTAGTAGCAAAACCGATGTGGCCGAATAATGCGTGATCGAAATCGTCTAACGCTTTGTTGAAATCACTGTTACCAGCTGCTTCTAATTCAGCTAGTACGTAAGGGTGACAACGAATGGCACCTTGACCATAAATAATCATGTTACGAGTAAGAATGTTTGCACCTTCAACCGTAATAGCTACTGGCGCACCTTGGTAGCCACGAGCTAAGTAGTTAGCTGGACCCATACAAACACCTTTACCACCATGGACATCCATAGCGTCAGTGATTGAGTCGCGCATTTTCTCAGTTAAGTGATACTTAGCAATAGCAGAAATTACTGATGGCTTTTCACCTAAATCGATAGCACCAGTAGACATTGTTGTTACAGCGTCCATTAGGTAAGCGTTACCACCGATACGTGCCATAGCTTCTTCGATACCTTCCATTTTACCGATAGGTAATTTGAATTGGCGACGAATGCGAGCATATGCACCTGTTGCAAGTGCAACTGATTTAACACCACCTGCACTGTTTGAAGGTAGGGTAATTGCACGGCCTACAGATAGACACTCAACTAGCATTCTCCAACCTTGGCCAGCCATTTTCGGACCTCCGATGATGAAGTCTAGTGGTACGAAAACCTCTTTACCTTGTGTTGGACCATTTTGGAATGGCACGTTTAATGGGAAGTGACGACGACCTGTAACTACACCATCTAAATCAGTTGGGATTAGGGCGCAAGTGATGCCTAAGTCTTCTTCTTCACCTAACAATCCGTCAGGATCGTACATCTTGAATGCAAGGCCAAGTACTGTTGCTACTGGTGCTAGCGTAATGTAACGCTTATCCCAAGTAAGCTTCATACCTAGTACTTCTTCACCATTGAACTCGCCCTTACACACAATACCAAAATCTGGAATCGCACCAGCGTCTGAACCAGCTTCTGGGCTTGTTAATGCGAAACAAGGGATCTCATCACCTTTTACCAGTCGTGGTAAGTAGTAGTCTTGTTGCTCTTTAGTACCGTAGTGCTGAAGTAGCTCGCCTGGGCCTAAAGAGTTAGGTACACCAACAGTACTTGCTAAAACTGAGCTCGCGCCTGTCAGTTTTTGTAATACTCGAGACTGTGCGTAAGCACTAAATTCTAAACCACCGTATTCTTTTTTGATTATCATGGCGAAGAATTTGTTGTCTTTAAGGTATTGCCATACTTCTGGAGATAAATCGGCACGTTCGTGTGTGGTATCCCAATCGTCTACCATTTTACACACTTCTTCTACTGGACCATCTAAGAATGCTTGCTCTTCAGCAGATAAGCGAGGCTTAGGGAAGCTGTGAAGTTTGTTCCAGTCTGGGTTGCCGCGGAAAAGATCAGCTTCGAACCAAGTAGTACCTGCATCAATAGCTTCTTTTTCAGTACGGGACATTTCCGGCATAATGCCTTTGAAAAGTTTTAATAAAGGCTTACTGATGTATTCCTTTCTAAAACTTGTGATGTTTAACGGAAGAGCGATAGCGGCGAAGATTAACCAGCCGATAAGCGAAACAACGTCAAATACAGTACCTATCACCATAAGTATTCCGAATACCATAGTGTAGGTCGTTAAAGCGGCTCTTGTATAAGCCATAAACCAGCTAAGAATAAATGCGCTGGCAAACCAAATTAAAGTTTCCACTTTTCTTTCCTTACTTGTAAGAGGTCAGACCACGTAAGATTAGATCGTTATCCTGACAATTTCAAACAATATTTTACTAAAGAACGCAACAAATGGGGTTGCCGATCACTGTAAATACGGTATCTTACCTTCATAATTATAGTCTGAAAAAGAGGAGTAATGGGCGGACTATGTGTGAGTTATTAGCGATGAGTGCAAATGTGCCAACCGACATTTGCTTCAGTTTTACTGGGTTAATGCAGCGTGGAGGAAATACAGGTCCTCACAAAGACGGTTGGGGAATTACCTTTTATGAAGGTAAAGGTTGTCGCAGTTTTAAAGATCCAGAGCCAAGTGCTCATTCGCGTATTGCTGAGCTCGTTACTGACTATCCAATTAAAAGCGAATCCGTAATTTGTCATATTCGACAGGCTAATTCTGGGGCTGTTTGTTTAGAGAATACGCACCCATTTATACGTCAAATGTGGGGACGCAATTGGACCTATGCTCATAATGGTCAACTAAAAGCTTTTACTGAAGAGCTTCCTGTGAAAGCGCACGTGCCTGTAGGAACAACAGACAGTGAGCATGCTTTTTGTTGGATACTCGATCAGCTTCACTATAAATTTGGCGCAGAGCGCCCAGAGACAGAAACCTTGTACCGCTTCATTGCCTTGAGCGCAAGGAAGATTAATTCGCTAGGTGTTTTTAACTTAATTTTGACTGACGGTGAATATTTGTTTGCGTTTTGCTCTAATAATATACATTGGATCACACGCAAGGCGCCATTTGGTGAAGCAAAGTTAATCGACGCTGAAGTCGTGGTCGATTTTAAACAAGAAACCACGATTGATGATGTAGTAACCGTAATCGCGACTCAGCCGTTAACCAATAATGAGCAGTGGCACAAAATGGTTCCTGAACAATGGCATTTGTTTTACAAGGGAAAAACTGTATTGAAAGGCGATACAGAACAGGGTGCCTAGGGGGATTAGACAGATTAGGTATTTTTAGAGTGGAAAGCTGTAATCTCTCTGCTTATTAGGGGCTTGTTTTTAGCTTTATTCAGGTCGCTATATGCTTGAGGCTTAACGGTTTGTTAGGGAGTTAACTCGGTTAAGCCTAGGCTTCGTCTACTCGGTCTATTCGCGGTCCACTCACTAACAGAGCAAAGCTAGATGTCGCTTGTAGAAGAGTATGGTATTAGTCAGTAATGGAAGTTAGCTGCGCTTCGAATTGCTCTACGCCACCTTTTACTTGGTATAGTTTTACGAGTAAATAATTTAATTCAGGTGCAAACCACGCATAAGTCACGCGTTTCTTATCAACTACCTCACGCTTTAAGCGCACGGCTTTTACTAAGCCAAATGGTAACATAACATCTTCTTCACCATCGTATTGATAAACATAGTTTTTGATGGAACCTGATGTGCTTACCACAGGATACACGAAGTGAGATTGTTTCGGATGTTCAATCAAATTCAGACGATTTTGAAAGTGATAACTTAACTTATCTTGGATATTCTCTGGAAAGTTAATGTCTTTGACTTTCTTCTTCCTTAAATTGGTCGCTTTGTCCTCGTCAACGTTATAAAGCCAGTCATAGTGTTTATCCTTTCCCGTGCCTTCACGGGTAAAGGTATAGCGAGTCGGAATAACTTTATTGCCATCAAGTTTTACCACTGATGTTTCGTGGCGCTCATCTGAAAAAATAAGCCACTCTATTTCAGTTTTATAGCTGTACTCAGCGAAACCGTTGTCGAGGTATTTCAATTGGCGAATGCCTGTACCGACAGGTTTAGATTTGTGTAGTACGCTATATTTGGCCGTAAATGGCGCAATAGTAGGGGATGTTGAGCTAGTCGGTGTTGCTTCTTGCTGTTGTACTGGCTCAACCAAGTCCTGTTGTGCCGCTTGCTGTTGCACCTGAGCAAGTACGCTTGGTGCAGCCACCATGAGTGAAAGAAACAAAATTTTTAACATCAACATCTACCTTTAATTTTATTGTTATTCTGCTGAACTACATTACTGCATTGTGCTTTAATCGCCATGCTTTTGTAACAAGGTACCTAACACAACTTACGCAGCACAATGCAATTCACACCACTCAATACCAACGAACTACTCTTCGCTTGCATACCCAGACTGAGGTAAAACATGCTCATCGAGAATCGCTTGCTCATTTCGCATTGATAGACGGCCTTGGCACAACCATTTTACCACTAATGGATAAATACGGTGCTCTTGCTGGTGTACACGGATCGCTAGGTCGTCGGCAGTATCTTGTTCAAATACTGGCACTTTCGCTTGCAGAATAACAGGACCACCATCTAATTCTTCGGTAACAAAATGTACACTAACACCGTGTTCTTTGTCACCTGCATCTATTGCACGCTGGTGAGTATTTAAACCCTGATACTTAGGCAACAAAGATGGGTGAATGTTCAATAAGCGACCTAAATAATGTTGAACAAAAGCTGGCGTTAGGATTCGCATGAAGCCTGCAAGCACAACAACGTCAGGTTTATATTGGTCGATAGTGTCAATTAAAGACAAATCGTAAGCTTCGCGGCTGTCGAAGTCTTTGTGGGAGAGGGTTGATACAGGAATATCTGCATTTTGGGCACGGGTTAGGCCGTAAGCATCTGCCTTATTAGAAATAACCCCGACGACTTCACCAAGGTATTCAGGTGATTTGCAGGCGTCGATTATCGCCTGCAAATTTGTGCCACCGCCGGATATAAGAACAACAATACGGCTAGACATAATAGGCACCTTACTTAATGATTACAGCTTCTTCGTCATCGGCTTTGTCTTTGATTTCACCGATATGCCAAGCATTTTCACCGTGCGCTTTTAAAATTTCCACGCTTTGCTCAACAGCGTCAGCAGGAACTGCGATAATCATACCAACACCACAGTTGAACGTGCGGTACATTTCGTGGGTAGTAATATTACCTTTTTTTTGTAACCAGTTGAAAATGACTGGCCATTCCCAAGAAGATTTATTGATTACTGCTTGTGCGCTCTCTGGCAATACACGTGGGATGTTTTCCCAAAAACCGCCACCAGTGATGTGCGATAATGCGTGTACATCAACGTTCTTAAGTAGTTCAAGTACAGATTTAACGTAGATTTTTGTAGGCTCTAGCAGGTGGTCGCCTAACGTTTTACCGTTAATGTCTTCATTAGTATCAGCATTGCTAACTTCTAATACTTTACGAATAAGTGAGTAACCATTTGAATGCGGGCCGGAAGAGCCAAGTGCGATAAGTTGGTCGCCAGCTGCAACTTTTTGACCGTCTAACACTTTTGATTTTTCAGCAACACCTACACAGAAACCTGCGATGTCGTAATCGCCTTTGTGGTACATACCTGGCATTTCAGCTGTTTCACCACCCACTAGTGCGCAACCAGATTGAACACAACCTTCAGCAATACCAGCAACAACACTTGATGCAACAGCAACGTCTAATTTAGCTGTCGCATAGTAGTCTAAGAAAAATAGTGGTTCAGCACCTTGAACAATCAGGTCGTTTACACACATGGCAACCAAATCGATACCTACTGTATCGTGTTTTGCTAAATCAATAGCCAAGCGTAGTTTTGTGCCTACACCATCAGTACCTGCAACTAGTACTGGCTCTTTGTAGCCAGTAGGTAATTGGCAAACTGAACCAAAACCACCTAATCCACCCATAACTTCTGGGCGAGTAGTACGTTTAACCGCTCCCTTAATGTTTTCGACTAATTCATTACCAGCATCGATATCTACACCAGCATCTTTATAGCTTAGGGATTGCTTTTGTTCGCTCACGTGAAAAACCTCAAAAAGTGTTCAAAGGATTTTTGAAAGCGCATATTCTATCAGTGCTAGCAAGCAGATAAAATATTTATCACAAATTATTTTTAATAGTGAAATACTTCAGTGTAATTGTGTTAAGATCTTCACTATGAAATTGATTAGATTACACAAAATGTACAAACTTTCGCTCTTTTTATTTTTGCTTTTATGCAGCCTTCAAGTTAAAGCGATTGAAATTACTGATCTGTACCAAGCTGCAGTCCCCGTAACCTCTCAATTAACGGCAGACCGAAACAAAGCCACCCGTCAAGCAATGGTGGCTGTAATTCTAAAAGTAGGCGGTCAAGAAAGCGTCCTATCTAATCCGTTAGTACGAAAAGAGTTGGCTAAGTACAAACAGTACTTAACCAAGTACCGATACGAACGTGAACAAGATAACCTAAATTTAGTCGCGTTTTTCGACGAAAATAAGATTAATCAATTATTTCAAAACGCCAACCTGCCAATTTGGGGCAGCTTACGCCCGCAAATATTAGTCTGGTTAGTGGCTGAGGATAATTTGTCTCGTGAAGTTATCTCTGAAGCGGCAAATGCATTATTTGCAGAGACAATTCAATCATTCTCTCGTCAACGAGGCTTACCTTTATTAATGCCGTTAATGGATTTAGAAGACGCGGTGTCAGTTAATATTACCGACTTATGGGGTAGGTTTGCCGCAGAAACAGAAGTCATGTCTGCGAGATATCTTGTGGACGCATCGCTAATTATTCGGTTGTCAAACAATAGCCTAGTCAATCAAACGACTGAAGCATGTGAAGGTGTGCTTTGCCAAGAACAAAACCTCTATGCCATGGATTGGAGTTTGGTTGCTGAGCAGCAGCGTTTTGGCGAATTAATGCACGGAAGTTCGCCGAAGGACATGTTAAATTCGGCGCTTGTACAAGTAGCTGACGTCATTTACCAAGACTATGCACTTTCAACAGACTTGTCTAACGAAGTGACAATAGAAGTGGCTAACGTTGACTCACTAAGCACATATGTAGATATTCAGAGATTCCTAACAGAGTTGTCGGCGGTAGAGTCGGTAACCCTTGTTTCAGCAGAGCAAGAAGCAAGACGCTTTAAATTGAAATTACTTGGTTCCAAGCAAGCACTGATGGCGTCGCTAAAATTAAATGACAATCTGCAGCAATACATTGACCCATTCGCCAGCAAGGAATCGCAAGCGTATCCAATTTTCTATTGGAGACGTTAATGAAGCGTGATAATCAATTAGCATTGTCGGTTCAGCTGCCGGATGATGAAACATTTGACAGTTTTATTGGTGAAACGAACATAACGGTTGCTAGCATCCTCGCTGACTTCGTTAAAAGTGATGTAACAGACCAAAATACGAATAGTTTTTATCTATTTGGGGCCAAAGGTGTAGGTAAATCTCACTTACTTCACGCTGCTTGTGCGTTAGCTGAAACTGTTGGAAAAAGCTCTCTGTGCTTATCGATGGCAGAAGTTAAGTACCTGTCGGTAGAATTACTAGAGAGCCTTGAAAGTATTGATCTTATCTGCATTGACGATATTCACTTGATCGCCGATGACGATGCATGGCAACAAGCCATTTTCGACCTATTTAATCGGCTTAAAGAGCAGGGTAAGCAAATTATTATTACAGGCTTTGACGCGGTTAACGATATCAAACTGACTTTGCCTGACCTACAGTCTAGATTGAGTTGGGGCTTGATAGAACAACTCAAGCAGCTTAGCGATGATGAGAAATTAAGTGCTGTGCAATACCGCGCTGTTCAACGTGGCTTAACCATTCATTTAGATGTCATTAAGTACTTATTCAATCATTTCAGCAGAGATATGGCTGTATTGATTGCTTACCTTGATACGTTAGATAGAGTATCAATTAGGGAACAGCGAAAAATTACTATTCCCTTTATAAAGCAGGTACTACCTAAAAGGTAGCTTAGCCTGCTACCCTGTTGTCGGCTATAGCCTAAACTACTCTATAATCTAAGCATAAATCCAAGCTCAAGTTCAAAGTTAGCTCTATGCCTTTATCTTTTCGGTAAAGGCTTAGAGTAATAGTGATACTCTGTTGGAGGACGTTGTTTTTCCATCTCAGCCTTTAATAGCTGACCGGCCAAACTCGAGTTTGCACCAATTACGCTGCCATTAGCCGAACCTAACACAAGGTTGTCCCGCCAACTTAATCCCGACGTGAATTCGATTGCTGCAGGTAGCTCGCTAATTGCACTTGCAGAATCAAACTCTGGCAATACATTTTCTACGACAAAATTAAGTCGTTGATTTAGCTGCGGCTCAGCCAGGCGGCCTCGTTGTCCCCAGTCCACGATGTAATCGCCAGATGTATCATCTTGGTGGCTTGGGTTATTTGTTACCGCAACATCGCGATAAACATTATATCTATGCTGCATCATCAGCTCTTCAAACAACATCGCGAAATCTTCGCGTTCAGTAAAATAACTATAAAAGTGTACCGCGCTGTCCGGCTCAAATAACTGGCTTACATCACTTGGTAGGGTAGCCTCTTGGCTAGCAGATGCATCACTGCCTCCGTACCTTACTTGTGCTAAGTCCGCCATAGTTTGACTGTCAAGTGGATAAAGGGCGGTTAAACTCTCTGATATTGGTGCTTGCTCAAACGCAGCGTCTAGAATGCGATCAGACATCGACAGTTGTTGCCAATATTGCGCTGGGAAGAAATCATTCGCGTGAGCCAATTCGTGATAAAGCAGGTAGCCCAGAGGATAAATGAGTTCGTCTAAACGTCTTGTTTGGCGGTCTGCTGGATCATAGTAAGGAAACGCGTAACTATTATCTTTTACATAACGCCACGGGATTGAAAACTGTAAATCGACGCCAAAGCCACTGCGGTAGTCTGGTGCTTCATTAATCGTGTCACGCTCGTTAGGTGTTAACCATAAGTAACTTGGATCAAGGTATATGGCGCCGGTTGCCGCCCAATAGAATGCGGGTCTTACGTCATATGCAATAACAACCGCAGTTGTCGCGCGCAATAAACGTTTAAAATCGTCGAACTCGTCGTGGTTACGCAAAAACTCTTCGAAACGCTCTCCCATCCAAGGGTGAGAGACGACGACTCTATCCATAATGTCATCAATGGTTGGCGACATAGTATCGTGTGCTAACAAAGGAAGCTGGTTTAGTCGGCATGAACTGCTTAGGGTATTGCTGTAAACGCAATTGACTAAGCTACCTGAATAGGGACTATCTGCTTTGTAAGGGAATACTTTGGCTACGCGCTCGTCAAAGTATGCGTTCTCTGCGATTGGTGGCGCGTACTCGATAAGCACTGAAACTGTGTCTGATACGTTTTGCCCATCTACAGTAGCATTTACCTGAAATTGTAAGAGGCTATCTTGGCTGACGTGAGGCGCATCGAAGATTAAAGCATTGCCTTGGTAATTGTCGCTTGTAATATTAGCATTGTCCCCCGACAACTGAGTCCAGCTGATATTAGCAATATCATTGCCCGCACTTGCAAATGCACGAAGTGAAATTTTGTTTTCTGTCTGTACCGCTTGGCCGCTTGGTACATTGAGGGGACTTGATTGTTCTGAAATTGAAAACGACTGCTCTAGCGTTTGAGCTTGTCCGTTCTGTGTGAATTGAACGCTAAAGGCGTAATCACCGCTTGTCGTTGGCGTAACTGTAATTAATTTGCTGTTGGGTGAGATAATCTCAAGTGATTCACCACTGGTTTGTTGCCAGCTTATATCCGATAGTTCGAATTGGGGGGCGTAAAGTACCAACTCAACTGAACGTGCTATTTCAAAAGCTCTATCTTGGACAAGCAGTTGTGGTTCACTGGTTGTTGGGGAAGGTGTGATAGTGTTATTGGAACTGCTATCGCCACCTCCACCACCACAAGCCATTAACACCTGAAATGAAAACAAAGAAAAGGTGAGTTGGGTGAGTTTCTTTACGTTCAAACGAGGCTTAACTTGCGACATCATATTACTCCGACTTGTCTTTTTCCTTACGAATACTTAGACCGAGTTCTTGGCCACGATATTTCGCAAAATATGTAGCGCCAAAAAACATCACGCTAGCAAGGGTTAATTCAATGCTTGGGTAAATTTTATTGTCTGATACCCACAGGCTGGTAAGGCTGTGTAAGAAATACCACATAACGATAAAGTTTGACCAAGCATAAGTGTATGGATTACCAGCTAAAAGTCCCTTGATAGGAAACAATAGCGGGACGACAAATAACCCAATTGCTAATCCTGCACCAAGCGAGCTAGGCTCAAGCCATACTAGCCACAATGGCATAAAGCCGAGGAGGCCGAAGTAGCCTACAAGTGCTATTTTTCGATAGGTTTGCGTGTTAATTGACTTCATAACTTTACTTGCTGATACACGCTTACAATAACGTATTTACGTTTTCTGGTGGACGACCGATCACCGCATTACTACCTGATACCACAATAGGGCGCTCCATCAATTGTGGCGTTGCTGCCATTGCTGCAAATAGCGTATCGTCGTCTGCACCTTTCAAATTCTGTGCTTTGAATTCGTCTTCTTTAGTACGCATCATCTCAATTGCACTTACGCCTAGCTTGCTGGCTAGATCACGCAATTCGGCTTCATTTAGAGGTGTTTTAAGGTATTGAACAACCTCTACTTGTGCATTTGCATCTTCAATAATTTGCAATGTTTGACGGCTTTTTGAACAACGAGGGTTGTGGTAAATGGTTAACATAGTTTTCTCTGTTATAAACGATTAAGTTTGTTTTGTTGGTCTTCAAACTGAAGGATTCGCCCTTTGATGCGTTTTCTCGCAATAGGGTCGCTGGCAAAGTTGTAGCCAGATTGGAGTTCATCGATTGCCTTGGTATAGGCGCCAAGCAGGGCGTATACTTCCGCTTTTGATGTATGCATTAGGGTTTTTTGTTCCGACTTTTTATACACTTGATTTAATAAGTCGTAAGCAAGGAAATTACCCGGTTTAACCAGTAAGAAGTCTTGAAGAATTTGTTCTGCTTCACTGTAACGCTTAGCTTTTTGCAATGCGTTGGCATAGTTGAGCGCGACGACCTGATTGTTTGGCATCAAAAGATTGAGTCTTTCTAGCATGTTCAAAGCTTGCTCGACCTTATTCTGTTCAAGATAAACATCGGTCAATGCATCAGCATAAAATAGATTGTTGGCATCACTAAAGAGTAATGGCTTAAGAATTTTCTCGGCCTCGCTGTAGTCTTTATTTTTCATATAAGACAGGGCTAAGCCATATTGTGCAGCGACTTTTAAAGCGTATTTCTGCTTATCAATAATATCTTGGAAAATAATGATATTGTCTTTCGCATTACCTTGATAGCGCGCTTCAATACGTGCTTTGGTCAATTCGAAACCAAGGCTTGGTGCCATTCTGCGAATAGGGTAGTTTTGCGCACGTATCCGAGCGTCGGTAATACGTGAATCAGGCAAAGGGTGAGTTAGAAGCATAGCCGGTGGTTTTGATTGATAGCGAAACGCTTCAGACATTTTCGCAAAGAAACTGGGGGCCGCCATAGGGTCGAAGTTACTATTGGCAAGTAGCGTGATACCAACGCGATCCGCTTCTTTTTCATTACTTCGTGTGTAATTTAAACCAGCTTGTTGAGTCGCCGCCATGGTTGTACTTAGAGCTGCCATCCCGACAGTAGGGTTAACTAGCGTTAGTAAAATACTACCTAGCATACCTGCTAGTGATAAAGATTGGGTATTCGCTTGCGACTCCAATCGGCGAGCCAAGTGGCGTTGTGTTACGTGTGATATTTCGTGCGCTAATACTGAGGCGAGTTCACTCTCGTTGTCGGCGGTTGTGACTAGACCTGAGTGAATACCAACATGACCGCCAAAAAATGCAAATGCGTTAATTTCATTATTGTTGATAATGAAGAACTTGAATTTGTAGTTTACATCTTGAGCGTTTTTAACTAACTGATTGCCCAAATCATTAATGTACTCCTCCATAACAGGGTCGTACACAATAGGCTGAGTAGCGCGAACTTGACGCATCATAGCGTCACCAATAATACGCTCTTTATCTATAGATAAGATACTCGAGCCTGCTGCCCCAATTTCAGGCAACTCATTTTTATTAGTTGATTGTGCCAACGAGTGCGGCGCTGCAAGTGCCAGTGTGAGGCCGGCACTCAATACGAACGGCTTTAGTTTAAACAAAAATTAATCCAACTCATTATTCATTTGTTGTGCCAAAAATACGGCAGGGTTACTGTCTTTACGCTGTTTCACTTCGGTGTAAAACTCTGCAATGGTGTAACCTCTGACATCAATAACATCAAAAGATTCTCTCAAAATATCAATTAATTCCTCAACACGGAAATAAATATGTCGAATAAGGTGTTTGTCAGCATCATCGCCATTCTCCGCCATATACATCATGTAATTGGTCAGAGCGTTGACACGAAATAGTCGGCGCATGGTTTCTGGAATCCAACGTTTGAAAGGACAATGCGGACTATCGATTAAATTTTTATTCAAGCGTTCACCGTTAACCATGGGATAACAATGCAGCTCATATCCCATTTCATTGTATACGTGTCGTAACGAAATCTTCGGTTTGTATTGCACCGTAATTACACCGTTCTCACCACGCGTGCCGCCGAGTTTTGGTAAATTCCATGTTTCTTTGTTGAGAATGCTCTTGTAACCGCTTTCGAAACCGTGCGTAAGAATAGCGTCTAAGTCTCCGACAGATGTGGATACCATGTGATAGATGGCGGGAATATCGCCCCAATTGAGTTTCTTCTTAAGAGCATTAATTTCCTTTAACGGGATAACCTGAGCGTTTGCAGACATAAATTTGTGTACTTACGGAAAATTATCGTTTATTTAACTACGACAGATGTTGTATTCGATTGTCGCAAATTAGATAATTAAACAAAAGTCTTGAGCGACAATTTTTATAATAATGATTTTTCAATATGATGCGACGGAAGAGCAATGCCCACTTCCATTAGTAAAGCTCCGTGTCATGCTAAAAAAGATGCAATCAGGGGATGAGTGTCACTTAACCATTAAAGACAGTGGTTCTAAAAGTGACATTCCAAAATTGCTTGATAAGCTCAATTATCACTATATACAAACAACCGAAGACTACGGTATTCAACGTTTAATTATTACAGTTAGGTAGCAACTATGGTTAGGTTTTTCAAGGACTGGTATACCCGTAAATTCTCAGATCCTCATGCCGTCACATTACTTATTATCTTATTGGTGGCGTTTCTTTCTGTTTATTTTCTAAGCAGTCTATTGATGCCAGTGTTTGTTGCGATTGCGATCGCATTCTTGCTTGATTTACCTGTCAATCGACTAAAGAGTCGAGGGTTAAGTCATGGTTTATCAGTACTGGTGGTGGTATCTGCTTTTGTTGGCTTGAGCTTAGTCACTATTTTGGGGCTTATGCCTGTCATATGGCAACAAAGTACAAACTTGCTGCAAGAAGTACCGCATATGGTAGCTGAAGGGCAGAGCTATTTGATGACGTTACCTGAACGTTATCCTGATTTAATTCGTGCAGATCAAATTCAGCAGGGTATTGAGCTGACAAAAGAAAAACTGTTGGAGTGGGGACAGCTGGCTATCGAAGCGACATTAAATTCGCTTTCTGATTTAGTGGCGTTGATTATTTATCTTATCTTAGTGCCAATTATGATTTACTTTTTCTTGAAAGATAAGAAGGAGTTAATTGCAGGTTTCAGTCGTTTTATTCCTAAAGAACGCGAAATGGCTACCAAGGTTGGTAAAGAAATGAACCAGCAAATTCTTAATTACATTCGTGGCAAGCTTATTGAAATTCTCATTATCGGCACAGTAAGTGTTGTTACTTTTATGTTTCTAGATTTGCGTTACGCGCTGTTGCTGGGTGTGCTAGTTGGCTTGTCGGTATTAGTGCCATACGTTGGTGCTACCTTAGTCACAATTCCTGTGGCACTGGTCGCTTTATTTCAATTCGGCTTCAGCACTGAGTTTGGTTATGTGATGCTGGCTTACGGTATTATTCAAGCGCTTGATGGTAACCTTCTCGTACCACTGTTGTTTTCCGAAGCCGTTAATCTTCACCCGGTTACGATTATTATTGCCGTAATATTGTTTGGTGGCATGTGGGGCTTTTGGGGAGTATTCTTCGCCATACCGCTAGCCACATTAGTTAAAGCGGTTGTTAATGCCTTTCCTCAAACGTCGGATTATAGAGAAGCTGAAACTGAGGCAACTACTTCCAAGTAGATTAAACAGCTTAAATAAATAGATATAGTAAAAGGCCAAGCAGTGATGCTTGGCCTTTTACTTTTTACTATCGCAGCTGAAGAGTAAAAACAAATTAGTTAGCCAATTCGCCCAATACTTCTAATACCACTTCGTGGTGATTTTTCGTTTTGAATTTATTAAATACGTGACTGATTTTCCCATCTAGGCCAATCAAAAAGCTTAAGCGATGGATGCCATCGTATTCTTTGCCCATGAATTTTTTTAAGCCCCAAACGCCAAAGTCGTCTGCAACTTTGTGATCAACATCAGACAATAGCGTGAAGTTTAGTTCGTCACGCTGGCAGAATTTGTCTAAACGCTTGCTTTCGTCTGGGCTGATACCAAATACCACAGTATTTAACTGATCAAGTTCAGCTTTACTATCACGCAATCCCTGCGCTTGCACGGTGCAACCAGGTGTCATCGCCTTCGGGTAGAAGTAGATCAGCACTTGTTTTTTGCCAATAAAGTCGGCCAATGACACTGTCTCGCCGTTTTGATCAGGTAATGAAAACAGTGGTGCGTTGTCGCCAGCTTGTAATGTATTCATATGCTTCTTCCTATAATTATTCTGCTGTTTGCAAATTTCGTTAATGCTTAGTTATACAGCCTTGTACATCAATTTGTTCACATAATTGCAAAAAATCGTTCTCGATAGAATCGACGCCTGTGTCGTCATTTACTGTAAACTGGATGCTTGCGCTCATGTTGTTAGTTGCTGGGTCGATATCAGACTTGAGTGATGAAATATCAATGTTGCGGTGTGCAAAGAATGCCGTAATTGACTTGAGTATACCAGGCTGGTCTATACCTGCGTATTCTGCAAGGTAATGCTGTTTGGTCTCTAAAGTGCTGTAACCAGACGTGCGCTTCATCATCGTTATGAGTTCTAGTTCTACCGCAACTTTAGGTAACCGCAATTCAATTTGATTAATTGCTTTAGCTTCACCTTGTAGCAACATGATAAAGGTAAATTCCTTGCCAAAGATCGCCATTCGGCTGTCTAGGATATTACATTCACATTCGCTTGCGAGGTTGGTTAGTTCACTAACACAACCTGTTCTATCGGCACCCATGGCTGTGAGCACAAGATATTGAGACATGCTTTTTTGGTCCGCTAAATTAAAATGCTGGGCATTGTAGCTTAAATGGCTGATTAATTTTAGCGTTAGCGTTAAATTTGTTTATAGTTGCTGTTTTATTGGGCAAACAGTCAAGATTATGGGGCTTTTCTTGTCTTTGCGCATAGGTGCAAGTAACATGTTTGCGGTTTTCAGCAATACACGAAGAAATCAATGTTTACAGGCAGTCTAGTTGCTTTAGTCACTCCATTTAACGATGCGGGTGAGATTGACTTTTCCACACTTAGTACACTTATCGATTGGCATGTCTTAGAAGGTACCTCTGCATTAGTTGTCGCCGGCACCACTGGTGAATCAGCAACGCTTTCAGATGATGAAAAAGTCCAGTTGGCAAAGTTCGCCGTTGAATATAGTGCAGGTAGAATCGCGATAATTGCTGGTAATGGCACAAACTCAACACATACGAGTGTGGCACTTACCACGGCACTAAATAATACCGGCATCAAAGGCTTTCTTACGGTTACGCCTTATTACAATAAGCCAACTGACGCGGGTTTACTTGCTCATTATCAAGCGATAAGTGAAGCAAGCGATCTACCAATTATCTTGTATAACGTGCCAGGACGCACATGCTGCGATCTTTCCGTTTCTTTGGTTGCAAAATTAGCGGAACTTAAGCATATTATCGGCATCAAAGATGCGACTGCTGAACTTTCGCGAATCCAATCGTATCGACGTTTATGCCCAGAGGACTTTATATTACTCAGTGGTGACGACGAGACTGGCCTTGCTTTTTGTCAACAAGGTGGTGACGGTGTAATATCTGTAACCGCGAATGTTGTACCCAAAGCCATGGCTCAAATTCAGCAGTTAGTAAAAGAACAAAAATATGAGCAAGCACAGGCAATTGATAGCCAACTTGCGCAGTTACATAAAAATTTATTTGTTGAGTCAAATCCTATCCCCGTTAAGTGGGCGCTTTTTTACAATAAGCGATTACCTAATGCGAATATGCGTTTGCCGTTAGTGCCTTTGTCGGCGAACGGACAAGTGTTATTGGGTAAAACCTTAGATGACTTAACACAAGAGCTTCAGGAGTTTTAATGGATCGTCGTAGTTTTTATTTATCGGTTATAGCCTTGTCGGTATCGGCATGTAGTGGCACCAGTAGCAGACATGCATCTGGCGACTTTAACTACGCAACCCAACAAGAAGCGACTCCTATTACGGTTCCGACCAATTTGGATACACCTCAGCCACGCAATGAGTATCATATTCCAACGGAAAATGAAGTTACTGGTCCTATCGGTAAGAGTGTGGATGTAAGGGCTCCTTCACTAGCTTTACCGATTGCTGCATCTACCCGTGTATTAGCTGAGCGTGATGATGCCATTATTTGGTTTGATAAAGTACTTGAAGATAGAGATTTAACGGCATTTATTGGCGATGCGATCAAAGAGAACCTAGCCGAAAACAATGTTGCAATTGCGATGGAAAGTGCAGATGGCACTATCCTAGAAAGTGATTGGTTCCACAACGAAAAAGAGTCGGGCTGGCTATTTACAGAAGTAGAGTCAGCCGAAAGTATGCGTTTTAAGTACTTGCTAGATACTAAGCCTCATGGTCGCAGCACATCGTTAAAGGTAGAGCTAATTGATTACATGAAGACTGATTCGTCGGGCGGTAGTCGAGTGATGAATCCTATTGACAAGCACCGTGCAGAAATGGCGATGCTAAACCAAGTAACAGGTGTGGTTGATTACAAATACCGATTGCAAAATCGTGAACTGCAAATTATGTATGCTAACCAGTCGTTAGTTTCTATTGGCAAAAACCCAGAAGAAGAACCAGCTTATGTTGTGGACATGGAGAAGGACTTATTATGGTCAAACCTCCCAGTGTTTTTCGAGCGCCAAGGTTTTGAAATTGACGATCTAAATGAAGATCAAAAACTTTATTTTGTTACTTACAAGAAGCCAACTGTTAGTTTTTGGGATAGCATTTGGGGGGATGAAGTTGAAGTGCTTGAACTGGAAGAAAAGCCTTATCAATTTAAGTTAACACCAGCAGGTAACAAGTCTGTCTTAACGATTTATCAAGACAACGGTGAAGTGCTACCTGAAGAGACTCTTGATCGTGTATTTGACGTAATGGAAAAAGCATTGTCATTTAGAGATCTATAGTTATACCAAGTTAATTAAATATTTAATGTAATTGGTATTAAGATTAAATCAGTGAATTGAAACTAGAGCGTGTTGATCTTTGCTGTACATATCCTAATCAACCCACATCGGTAACCACATAAGTGCAAAAGCCAGTGCCACCACACTGTGGTAGTTTCTGGCTAATTTATCGTATCGAGTGGCTACGGCTCGATACTTC
>JAKVCY010000014.1 GCA_022448425.1 Thalassotalea sp.
TTAGCTGGCTGGCATGATTCAAAACGTAATGGTCGCGTTGGGTGGGAGCGGTTATGGGAAGGATGGTTTACACTGCAAACCATCCTTGAAGGTTATGAGCTAGCCAAGTCTCTTGATCTAGAAATGTGATCAAGAGACAGCCTGTTTAGGGGCTTTTTTTTGCCTTTTTTCTATACTTTCTGAACATTTATAGGAGGGAGGAGCATAGCAATTCGATAACCATTATGTTCCGCGCGGGATTACAACCGTCCATCTAACTGCGCAGTAAATGCGCAATGTGGTCTGATTTTTATCGTTTGTTCCATAAATTTTATCAATCTCGGCGTTAGTTCCATCCTTTGCATACGTATTCAGTATGGCTTCTAGCCATTGCCTAGTAAACATTTTTAGCTTTTGTCCTCTATAATCGCACTTACAAAATTTAGCGCTGCTATAAACAATTAATTTAAAGCCAGCACTTATAAATTAAGGTCTTGTGCTTTAGTTACGTTGCAAAGTTTCAACGTCAGATAATCCTACAACCTAGATTTTGTCTATCAGCTGTTACATACCGTCTAGAATTAGGGGGCAGCATGACTATTTTGAATACGTATGCAATGTATGTTTTTAGCGATTTGCCCATTTTATATTAAGTTATCCGTCTCTACATGGGCTTATAGGTCTGGAGCGGACCGATAAACTAAAATTACCAAGACAACAAAAGTCATCGCGTCAGCTGGATGCTGCAAATATTAAAACAACAGGGACGAAACGGGGGAGAAACCTACATGTTGAAATTCAAGCCAAGCAAAGTAACTCTTGCATTGCTCTCTACAGGTCTTATGACTGTAAGTGCACCAATGATTGCTCAAGCTAAAGAAGCCGCTGCAGAGCAAGAAGTAGAAGTAATCGAAGTACGTGGTATTCGTGGTTCATTACAACGCGCTCAAGCTATCAAAATGAGTGAAAACTCAATCGTTGAAGTATTATCAGCTGAAGATATTGGTAAGTTACCAGATACCTCAGTAGCTGAATCTGTTGCTCGTCTACCAGGTGTTACTGGTGAACGCCGTAACGGTCGTACTTCAGGTTTATCTGTACGTGGTTTTAACGAAAACTTCGTAGCGACTTCTTTAAACGGTCGTGAATTATTAGGTATGGGTGACAACCGTGGTGTTGAATTCGACTTATACCCAACTGAAATCGTTTCGAACATTGTTGTTTACAAAACTCCAGAAGCTGGCCTACTAAACCAAGGTATTGGTGGTACGATTGACCTTCAAACTGTTAGCCCACTTTACTCTTCTGAGCGTGTTTTAACGTTCAATGCTTCTTATGAAGAAAATGGTGATGAAGCAGCTAACCCTGACTACGATAACAATGGTCACCGTTTATCATTCAACTACGTAGACAAGTTCATGGACGACACATTAGGTGTTGCACTTGTTCTTGCGTCACAAGAAACACCACGTCAGGAAGAGCAATTCCGTGCTTGGGGTGACGGTAACTACGCAACTGACGCTGATGGTAACGCGATTATCGGTGGTCACGATTCATTCGTACGCTCTGCGATGTTAGAACGTGACTCTATTGCTGCGGTAATTGAGTGGGCGCCAACAGATGCACTAAAGCTACAATTAGATGCACTATACATTGACTTCTCTGAGAACGATGTAAAACGCGGTCTTGAAGAAGGTTTGATTTGGGGTGGTGTAAATTACACATCAACTAACATTGAAGATGGTTTTGTAACTTCGGGTTACTACGATGGTTTCCAATCAGTTATTCGTAATGACGGCTTAAGCCAAGATGCAGAATTAACAACATTCGGCTTAAACGTAGAATACGCATTAAATGACGATTGGACATTAACTGCGGATTTCTCAACGGGTGAGGTAACGAAAGACATTGTTGATGTAGAGAGCTACTCAGGTGTCGGTCGTGCAGGTGTTGACGGTCGTCCGGTTCCAGCACGTTCATGGGAGCAAACGTCTTCAGGTATTTTCTTTAGCGCTCACCCAGAACTAGCGGATCTTGATTACACTGACGAGAATTTAATTCGTTTAGCGGGTCCACAAGCATGGGGTGCTCCAGTAATTGGTGGTGACGCTCAAGATGGCTTTATTAACCGCCCAGAATTCGAAGAAGAGTTAGATGCTATTCGCGTTGAAGTGAACGGCGTACTAGAAATGGGCATGCTAGCTGGTGTTACTGCTGGTGTTGCGTATTCAGAACGCGAAAAAGAAAAAATCAACGAAGGTGACTACTTAACAGCACCTACTTACCCTGGTGATGGTCCAATTCCTGAAGTACTAGGTGTTGCAGATCTTGGATTCTTGGGCCTTGGTGGTGTATTAGCTTATGACAGCATTGGTTTATACCGTAGTGGCTACTACACAGCGACTCCAGCTTCACTGGTGCAAACAGACCGTTTAGGTGACACTTACACTGTAGAAGAAGAGCAAACGACAATTTATGTTAAGCTCGACTTAGAAGCAGAGTTTGGCGACATCTTGATGTCTGGTAACTTCGGCCTTCAGTATGTTGATATCGATCAACAATCAACGGGTTTCTCAACAGTTGAAAATGCGCAAGGTTTCGTAGAAGCAACACCTGTTTCAGGTGGAGCATCATACTCTGACGTATTGCCTACATTGAACTTAAGCTTTGAAGTTGCAGAGAACCAGTTTGTTCGTACAGGTTTATCTAAAGTAATGAGCCGTCCACGTGTTGACGACATGCGTCCTAACGCTCGTGCAACATTCGCTTATAACGATAATCAAATCAACAGTTCAGACCCGTCTAACGGTCCTTGGTCTGGTAGTTCAGGTAACCCAGAGCTTCAATCATACGAAGCTAACCAGTTCGATTTATCTTATGAGAACTACTACGCAGATGACGGTTACTTCGCAGCAACATTCTTCTACAAAGACCTTACTAACTGGCACCGTAGTACATCAAGATTAACTGACTTTACGCCAGTATATATTCCTGATCTACACCAAGGTTCAGAAGGCCAAGCTCCGGCAACGTTAAATGGTTTTGTTGATGCTAACATCGATGGTTTTGAAGGTTTCGTCCGTGGTTACGAGCTTCAAGCAAGCTTACCATTGCGTTTAGTTGCTGATGCGCTTGACGGTTTTGGTATTGTAGCAAGTGCCACATTCCTTGATGGTCAACTAGACGAAAACGTAGAAGCTGAAGTACCTGCTGGTGATATTCCTGGTCTTTCTGATGAGTCATACTCATTCACTGCTTACTATGAAAACAATGGTTGGGAAGTACGTGTTTCAGGTACAAAACGTGACGATTTCGTAGCAGAAACTCGTGGTAACAGCTTATCGTTAACAACGATTCAGCGCCAAGGTGTTGAACTTTGGGATGCACAAATCGGTTATGACTTCGATGAGTCTGGTATTGAGTCGTTAAAAGGCTTACGTATCACGCTACAAGGTCAAAACTTAACTGATGAAGACGATGTAGAAGTAAATTCGGTTGACCCACGTTTAATCGTACGTCACCAGTCATTCGGTCGTAACTTTATCTTAGGTTTAAACTACCGTTTCTAATCTCCTGAATTGGATGTATTAGCGAAATAATAAAACCTGTTAAGTGTCATGCTTAACAGGTTTTTTATTTTTATCTCATGAATTGTTGTTGAGCCTAAATAAGCGTATAAACAAAAGGTACGCGCCTTTTTATCTCAACGATAAGTTGTTTCGAGTAGCCAAATGGAAAGTAAAATTAAAAAGATAGTTATTCTTGGTGGAGGTACTTCGGGTTGGATCTCTGCTGCCCTGCTCAAGAAATTGCTAGCCAATGCAGTCGATGTAGAACTTGTGGAATCAGAGCAAATTGGCACCGTTGGTGTTGGTGAAGCGACGATACCACCGATTCAAGTATTGAATTCAGTGTTGGGCATCAATGAAGCCGAATTTCTTCGTGAAACAAAAGCAACGATGAAGTTGGCGATTAGATTTGAAAACTGGAAACAACAAGGACACCAGTATTACCACTCCTTTGGTGCTATTGGGAAAAGCATGGCGTTCTGTCACTTTCATCATTTACTGAAGCGCGGTGGATGTCTGGAAGATGAGTCTCAGCTTTGGGATTATGATCTCAATTACTTGTGTGCTGAGGCTGGAAAATTTGCCAAGATAAAAACGAAAGACCCCATTAATGATATGCCTTACGCTTATCATTTTGATGCAGGTCTGTACGCACAATACCTGCGTAAGTTTAGTGAAAATCTAGGGGTTGTTCGAACCGAAGGCATGGTAGAGCAAGTTATTCAATCTGAACAGACTGGTGACATACAATCACTGGTATTGAAAGATGGCAGCAAAGTATCTGGTGACCTGTTTTTAGACTGTTCTGGCTTTAAGGGGCTGTTGATTCAAGACACATTGCGCACAGGATATGAAGACTGGAGTCATTGGCTGCAATGTGATACTGCGATTGCTGTGCCATCGGAACGACACGAAAATACAGCACCGTACACACGCTCAATTGCTCATTCAGCAGGTTGGCAATGGCGTATCCCGCTGCAACATAGAAATGGAAATGGCTTAGTATTTTCAAGTAGCCACTATAGTGAAGCAGAAGCTACTGATATTTTGATGTCTAACCTAGACACTAAGCCACTTGCAGATCCAAAGTTAATTCGTTTCCAAACAGGACGACGTTACAAACAGTGGAATAAAAATGTCATTGCAGTAGGGCTTTCTAGTGGATTCCTAGAGCCATTAGAATCGACCAGTATTCACTTAATCCAATCTGCGGTAGTGCGCCTGATTCATTTGTTCCCGCACCAAGGTATTACCTCTGATTTAGTAGACGAATATAACAGGCAATCACAAATTGAATTTGAGCAAATTAGAGACTTCTTGATTTTGCATTATCACGTAACTGAACGCACAGACAGCAAGTTTTGGCGAGATATGCGGTCGATGGCTATTCCCGATAGTTTGCAGTTAAAAATAGATTTGTTTAAAGAAAATGGTCGACTGTTTAGAGACCAAAACGATCTATTCTTAGAGAATTCTTGGTTACAAGTTATGGTCGGGCAGGGCATCATTCCAAATGATTATCACCCTATGGCTAACAGTATGCCATTGACATATATCGAGGAAACCCTGAAAAAAATTAAGGCGATCAAAGCTGACCCTGTTAGCAAACTTCCGTCGCACGATGAGTTTTTGAACCACTACTGTAAGCAAGGTAGTGTGTAGTGAACACTTCGTTAAACCAGCCTCTGAACATCGTTATTTTGGGTGGTGGAACGGCTGGCTGGATGGCTGCAAACCTGATGGTCAAACGCTGGGGAAGCCGGGCAAATATTCGTTTAGTGGAGTCACCTGATGTAGGTATTATCGGCGTAGGTGAGGGTTCCACGCCAAGTTTAAGACGGTTTTTTCAGCTGATTGATGTTGAAGAGCATCAATGGATGCCACGTTGCCAAGCAACTTACAAACTCAATATCAGTTTTAAATACTGGTCGCCAGTATCAGGTATTGAAGCGTATAGCCATCCCTTTCCTACGCAGGTCGATAGCTTTACCAAACGCGCGTTTATGGTTAATACCCGAACGCGTAGGATGGGGCTTAAAACCCATACGCTACCACAAGACTTTTTGTTGAATGGTCTGTTGGCAAATGAATATTGCGGCCCAAAGGCACCAGCGAACTTTCCTTTCAAACTTGAGTACGGCTACCACTTTAATTCTGGGTTGTTGGGGGAGTTTTTGTCGGAACTTGCTCAGCAACGAGGTGTCGCCTATCAACAAGCTCACGTAACCTCTGTTGAACAACATCCCAATGGTGAACTAGCTGCATTGGTGACAGATTCTAGCGAAAAAATAGCAGGTGATCTGTTTGTCGACTGCACTGGTTTTGCCGCTTTATTAATGCAGAAAACGCTGGGTGTACAATTTAATAGCTATAAAGAGAACCTGTTCAATGACTCTGCTGTGGTAGCGCCGACTCCGATGCTTTCAGCTGAACAAGGGGATATTCCCGTTGAAACTACATCGACGGCTTTATCCAACGGTTGGTGCTGGAAAATTCCGCTAACTGAACGTTTTGGCAATGGCTATGTCTATGCCAGTGATTTTATTTCGGCTGACCAAGCTGAAACGGAATTTAGACAGCATTTAGGTTTGCTAGATAGCGACCAAGCTGTTAACCATTTAAAGATGAAAGTGGGATCGCTTAGCCAACATTGGTCACATAACTGCATTGCGTTAGGTCTTTCTCAAGGCTTTATAGAACCGTTGGAAGCAACTGCGTTGCATTTAGTTCAGGTTAGTATTGAGCTATTTATGCAGCAGTTTGAAGCCGGAGGTTTTTCCGCCCAGAATAGAGCTCAGTTTAATCAGCAAATGGCGGAAAGGTTTGCGGGGGTAAGGGATTATATTGTTGCGCATTACAAGCTCAATACCCGAGATGATAGCGAGTATTGGCGAGCAAATCGCGCAAACATGGCATTATCAGACTCACTCAAGCAACTGCTTCATGTTTGGTATTCGAAGGAAGATTTAAGCGAAGAAATCGCGCGACAAAATATCTCTACGCACTTCGATGATGTTTCTTGGCACTGCCTACTTGCTGGCTACGGAGCATTTCCTGATTTGCATCCTAACCAACCAGGTAAAGGTGATTTGTATCAAGAACAAGGTGTTCAAGCCTTTTTGTCTGGCTGTCGATTAAACTTCAAATCTCATAGAGAGAACTTAGAGGCACTCTCGCTCTAGATGTTTGTAGGCCGTTTTAAAACATTTGCACACACAATAAAGGCAGTGACGTATTGAACATCACTGCCTTTAATTCAATTGGTACTCTTTAATTAATGGTACTAGGGCGTGTTTATCTTTCGAGGTTGTTTTTGCAGCAATTTATGATTGTTTTTATACAAGGCAGAGTTTATGTCGTGTGGTTATTCCACATAAATAAGCGATAAAGACTTTGTGCTCCTGCAATGTCACCTTACCCTACATCCTTGTAGGGCAACGCAGTAGAAAGGCATCATAAATGCTGTTCTAAGTATGTAGTAAAAGGGGTTCGTATAAATGCATTTTTCTCATTGATGCCTGCATGGATGCAGGTACTAAGATTATGCAGGAGCATAATAATCGGTACTTGCTCTGTGCGCAGAATAACTGTGCGTATCACAAGTGCCGCGATAAAAATGCATTTAATTCGAACAAAATTTAACCCTGAAAGATCAGCACGCCCTAGTCTTTCTTACCGCGTTTTGATTCTTGTGCTTAGCTTTTGTATTTAGCTTTTATATTTTACAGCACAGCCGTAAGGTGCAGTAACTTTCTTTTCGATAGCAGAACCTGCCATTAAGCTAGTCATGCCCGCAGTGACGTAGTTGGTTGCTTTCGGTATATCTGCAGGATTGGCTGACTTTATGCTGTCGATTGCACCTGCGTAACGCAGCGTGCCTTTTGGGTCGATAATGTACATATGCGGCGTTGTTTTCGCCCCGTATAGTTTGCCAACGTCACCATTTTCATCAAACAACACATGGCTAGGCGCTGCGTTGCGGCTTTGAGTTAACTCGTTCGCTTTGTCGGCACTGACATGGCCCTGCTTACCTGGCGCTGACGATATGATCGATAACCAGACTACATCTTTGTCGGTGTAATTGCGCTGTAGTGCTTGCATGTTGTCACTTTTATAGTGCTTTTTAACGTAAGGGCAAAGGTGGTTAGTCCATTCCAATACCACGTATTAACCTGCTATTTATCGTAAATGGCAGACGTTGAGCTGGATGAGAGGCGTTGAGCCAAATGGCGAATATGCGCGTACTAGTAAAACTAGGCCCTGTCACACGGAGCTCTGCGTTATGCGTTATCAAAAATTCGGAATAGTCGCGATTGCGGTTGCTGTCGGTATTGGACTATCAGGTTTTGAGACGAGCTCACAAGTGCTTTCAGCTCAAAAGAGCTTAAGCGAACTTGAATGGAAGAAGCGTTTGCTGTTGGTAAAAGTGGACAAACTTGATTCCCTCGACAGCCTCATTAGACAGCTCGACTATCGCGAGTTGGCTGAGCTAAAACTAGCAGTTTATGCACTGGTTGCTAACCAAGGTTTTCAGTTGCTGCCAAGTGGCGTAATTAAACGCACACCTAACTACGATGAATCACTGGCGCTGATTCTAAATACCGGACAAGCGAGCGAGGAAAGCGCGGTCGATAATGTGATATTAAAAGGGCTTGATGGCGGCGTTAAAGGTTTTTTCCCTCTTGACGGTATTCAATTGGGCGAAGTTAGGGCTCTCATAGACACTATGCCGATGAGACAGTCTGAGCTTAAGACTCGATTGTCGGTGAGACAGGTTTCGAATTAAGCACTGCGTTCTCTATGTAAAATACAAAAAAGGAGCCATAGGCTCCTTTTTAACTAATAACAGGGGGGATTCTACACCCCACACTGAACTTTCAATCGAAATAAGGTAATTGTATCTCGTCTGCTTATTTTAAATTGTAAATAGCCATACTTAACGGTGACATCACAATCTTCGCTTGCTTGTTGTCAACCATTAACGATTTGGGCTTACCAATAGTGTAGATCGGTTCAATTGTTGCTGAAGCTGCTTCAACTGCAAACTCAGCACTTTGCTCATTTGACGAAGTATTAAACACCACTAATTGCTGCTCACCTGAATCTAATGTACGTGTAACGGCGAAGATTTCAGCTTTATCAGACGAATAGACGACATCTTGTTGACCAAAGCGAAGTGGTTTTTGTGCTTGGTACACATCAGCCATTTCTCTGAACGCTTTATAGAGCGGGTGCTGTTGGTCAAAGTTGTCATCCGCGGTCGTTTTCGTCGTGCCAAGTAGTACATCGTCGTTGTAGCTTGGTACAAGTGAAGGCATCATGTCTTGGCGTGAATCATGGTTGCCACCATCACCTACAAAGCCTTGCTCTGAACCATAATAAACAACTGGAATACCGCGTAAGAAATACATCATGCTGTGGGCTAGCGTTAAACGGTCAAGTTTTTCTTGCTGGCTATAATTGTGATCGCTCTTCTCTAAATACCAAGCTAGACGACCAAAGTCATGATTGCCGACAAAGTTCAGTAGTTGGTTCTCATCACTGTCGTGATCTCGGTATTTCACATCTTGGGCAAATAAATTAGCTAGCTCACTCGTCCCTTTTTGATCGACCAGCACATTTCTCACTGAAAACGCAAAGCCAAAATCTAATACTGATGGTACTTTGCCTTTTGTGGTGTATTTGCTTAGCACGTCAGGGTTGCCGTCAAATACTTCTCCAAAGATAAAAAATTTCGGTAGGCCAAGTGATTGTGCATGGGCCATTACTGGAGGAACAAAACCTTGCCAGAATTCAATGTTGACGTGCTTAACGGTGTCGATGCGGAAGCCGTCAGGTTTGAACTCTGAAATGATGTCGTTAAAAATATCTACCATACCTTCAACCACGGCTGGATCATCGGTATTAATATCATCTAAGCCAAAAAAGTCACCATAGACAGAGTTTTCACCCTGGAATGTTGAATCGCCTTGGTTGTGGTAGTACTTAGGATCGTTTAACCATTCCGGCACTTTCACGCCTTCGCTACCTGCTGGAATGAATGGTGTGTATTTATCACCATCTGCAACCTGTCCAAGTGATTTGTACTCGCATTGTTGCTCTACATCTGACACAACGATGTTGGTGCCGTCACCATGACATTCACGGTACTTAATTACGTCAGCCGTATGGTTTGTAATAATATCGAAAAATACTTTGATATTGTTGTCATGAGCAGTATCGATAAAGCGCTTTAAATCAGTGTTGGTGCCTAGGTGTGGGTCAATTTCAGTAAAGTCTAATACCCAGTAACCGTGGTAGCCTGTGATATCACCTTGAACGGCTTGATTACGGAGGATTGGAGTCAACCAAATAGCGGTGATACCCATATCTTTCAAGTAAGGGATTTTGTCTGTTAAGCCTTTTACATCACCACCGTGATAATGACCTTTTTTCGTAGGATCAAAGCCGCCTTGTGACAACGCTATGGTTTTAGAACCATTGTCATTATCGGCATCGCCGTTGTTAAAACGGTCTGGCAGTACGAAATAAAATACGTCATCTTGAACGTCACGCGTTAAATAGGGAGCTAATTGATCAGCTGTAACTGGCTTAATAGCGCTAGTTTGAGCTGCATCTACTGCGTGATTTGATTCTTGCTTGGACTCTTGCTTAGTCGCCTGTTCGCTTGTCGGTGTTCCTTGGTTAAAACAACCAGAGAGCGTGCCTGATAGTGCCACTGTTAGTGAGATTATAGTGGCGAGTTTACTTATTTTTATTGTCATTGTAGTTTTCGTTCGCTTTGCTGATTTCTGATTATATTTAATCGCAGAAACCGTATCCTTGTCATATGTCTGCATACGTATGCGGAGCAACTATTTCATGTTGTTATCATTAAGCGAGTCGTTTAGCCCTGCTTCGGACGGCAATCTCGCATCGTGCTATTGAGATATTGCACATTGTCTTGGTCCATTATCACATCTGTTGATAATGGCAACTTCCGTCGCCAATTAGGGTGTTCATTAACCGTACCAGGCATATTCACTTGCTCGGTTAATGCTAGCGCATCCTCCAAAGGAATCAATTGAAGGAAACAGGGCGACTTAGCTAGAAAAGCTTGGCTTGCTATTGCCATGTTTTTATCCAAAGCACAGCTCGATTCTCTGTTCGTGTCGAGTTGTGCGTCTTCGTCTAGCTGTTTTGTGATGGCATCGATATTGTCGATTAATGCCATGTCAGTTAATGCCGCGATAAGGTTATACCTGTCAGTAGAACGGGTTGTTGCTTCCCATCTTTCCATTGCTTCATTTGGGTATAGGGCGAGCTGCCTTTTTAATGTTAAATCTTCACCTTGCCACCAGCCATAAAGTGTCGGTAGGTCATGAGTGGAAACGGTCACCATCGACATTTCGGGGTAAGTATCAGGTCGTTTAAACAAACCTGATTGCCACTTTTCAAAATATAATACTTTGTAGCTTAGCAGCCCGCGATTTTGGATTTGTTCACTAAACCCTTCTGGCACTGTCCCTAGGTCTTCGCCAACGACTAAGCATTTATTTCGCTGAGATTCCAGAGCGATAATGCTGAGGAGTTCATCGAACGGAAAGCTAATGTAAATCCCTTGGTGTGCAGCAAATCCGGGTGCTACCCAATATTGTCTGAGCAGCCCAAGAATATGGTCTATGCGAATAGCCCCTGCATATCGCATAGCGCTCCTCAGTGCTTGAATAAAGGGGTGGTAAGCCTGCTTTCTTAACACTGAGGGATTCATTGGAGTGAGGCCCCAATTTTGCCCGAGTGTATTCATTGCATCGGGCGGCGCGCCTATGCTTGCGCTAGAAACATAAAGTGCCTGATTAGCCCAAACCTCAGCACCCGAACCATCGCAGCCAACGGCAAGATCAAGGTACAAGCCAATAGGCATGTCATGTTGTTGGCAAAGGGCTTGTGCACTGGATAATTGAAGATGTGCTAACCACTGTAAATAGCAGAAATAGTCAATGCGTTTGCTGTGTTCCTCTTGAAATGCTCTAACGGCTTCGCCTTCAAGTTTTTGATACGCTTCTGGCCAAGTTTGCCAGCCATAATTGTCGTGGTTTTGCTTGCGGAAAAACTCATATAAGGCTTCGTAGGTAGCATGGCTAATTAATGCTTTGTCTTGGGCTTGCTTAAATTGCTCAAACTCTGCTGATGCTTCATTGCCTGTTTGGCAAAATTGTTCATAAAGCAACTCTAGTACTGGATACTTTAGCGCAGCAACGGCTGGGTAATCGATTAACTCGCTATTTTGAGCATGAAGTTTGGTTGTCTTAAATTGCTCACTTGCCAATAGTTGTTGGGCAGCTTGGCAATGCTCAAAGCCATCTACAGATTCGACATCAATGTATAGCGGATTGAGTAGACAACGACTCGACGGTGAATACGGACTAAAGTGATAAGGGTTGTGCTGAAACAAAGGATGAAGTGGGTTCAGCCCAATGGCACTCGCGCCTTGCGCAGCGCTATCGGCAATGAGTGTATTCAAATCAGAAAAGTCACCCATTCCCCAGTTTCGTTCGCTTGTTAATGAATACAATTGAGCCGCAAAGCCCCACAATTTATCGCTAGATACTTGGTGTGGCTGATAACAGGTGTTAGGGGCTACGATTAATTGGCAACTGTCGGACTGATCACCGTGTTTAATAGCGATGTGATGGTAACCTGCTTTGAGCGTTGGTAGCGGTAAAGAAAATTTGTTAAATTGTTCCTCACTAAACCTAGCATATTCCACATGTGCTAAGTCCGACACCCAGCATTCACCACTCAACTCCTTGTTATCTTCCATACCTTCTGTAGTGATATGCCAAGTAAAATTATCGGAGACGTCAGAAGGAATGCTCACAACGATTGTAGGGTAACCGCCTTCCTCGCTAACAATGTGAACATCTGGTAATAACTTTCTGAAACTTGCTTGCTTGATGCCACTGATATGGTTTGCAAGGGCCTGCTCGCTATTGGTTTGGTAACCCATTGCACTTAGCAGTGCTGCCAACGCATCGACGTCTGCTTCAACAAAGTCGCCAAACGCGTTGGTATAGTTGGCGTGAAAGCCCAACAACGAAGAGAGCTCTCTAATTTGTGCCGTCAAATCTGACATCTATCATTCCTTGTATCTGTGTATAGCCAGTGGAACTAGCAGCTACTATCTTGGTTCTAACGGTTACTTTTCTTGTTCTGCTTTTTGTACTTCTGTCTGTTTCAGTTAAGTTGTTCTAATCGCCTAAGCTGATTTGGTCGCCTGCGTTGTTTTAGTTAACGTGTAATGTCATCACTTGATACATGGGAGAAGCTCAACATCATCAAGCTATAGGCGGATAAAGCGACGGTATTAGAGTCGATGTTTATGGCTTTATTAATAAGCTTGTCGGCAGTATTCACGAGAATTTGCCACTGGCCACTCAGCGCTGGCAGTTGGTAATCAATGGCTCGGCTATGCGCATTAAAAATGACTAACATTGCATCGTCATCATGCTCATTTTCCCAGTCGCTTTCACCTTCATGGTCAGTATCTGCTAACAACATGGCAAAACACTTGATGTCATTATCGTGCCAATCGCTCTCTTGCATGGTGTTGCCATGACAATTCAACCAACTAATATCAGCCAGACCTGTTTTGTTTGAAAAGGTCATGCCGTGCTGGTAGTGGCTTCGGTTGAGAAGTGGGTGGTCTTTACGCAACTGGATAAGGTGTCTGACAAACGCCAACAGTTCTTGATCTGCATTTTGCCAGTCTAGCCAGGTCAGCTCACTATCTTGACAATAAGCGTTATTGTTACCTTTCTGGCTGTTTCCTAGCTCATCACCTGCGAGCAGCATAGGAGTGCCTTGTGCGATAAAAAGCGTCGATAGCAGATTGCGCTTTTGTTGGTAGCGCTTTTGATTAACGCTCAAGTTATCCGTTTCTCCTTCAACACCGAAGTTACAGCTGTAGTTAGCGCCATGGCCATCCCGATTATCTTCACAGTTGGCGTAGTTGTGGCGTTCTTCAAACGTGACTAAATCATGTAAGGTAAAGCCGTCGTGAGAGGTAATGAAGTTAATACTGGAGCTTGGGCGTCTGCTTGGCTGTTCAAATAAGTCTGCAGAGCCGTGAAGTCTACGGGCAAACTCAGGTGACATACCTTTATCACCGCGCCAGAATCTTCTACAGGTATCACGGAATCTATCATTCCACTCTAACCAGGCTTTTGGAAAACGACCAAGTTGGTAGCCTCCCATACCGATATCCCAGGGCTCTGCGATAAGTTTTATGCTCGATAATACTGGGTCTTGGCGCAGCACACTGAAAAAATGGTTAGCACTGGTAAAGTAGTCAGCAGTGCGGCCAAGTATTGGCGCTAAATCAAAACGGAAGCCGTCAACGCCATAACGCTCTACCCAATACCGCAAGCTATCGGCAACGAGTTGAAGCACGCGCGGGTGGTCTATGTTTAAGGTGTTTCCACAACCTGAGTGGTTATGATAAAACCGCCTATCTTCGGCGAGAAGGCGATAGTAGCTGGCATTATCTATACCGCGATAACAGAAGGTTGGTCCTAACTCACTGCCTTCCGCGGTATGGTTATAGACCACATCGAGAATAACTTCGATGCCAGCTTCGTGAAAACACTCCACCATGTCGCGAAATTCTTGTTCATTTTCGCCATATAAATATCGCTGCTGAGGTACAAAGAAGTTAAATGAATTGTAACCCCAATAGTTGCTCAATCCCTTTTCTTGCACGAATGGTTCGTCTAAAAAGCTATGCACAGGTAACAATTCTACCGAGGTGACTCCGAGTTTAACGAGGTACTCAATAACTGCATCATCAGAAAGACCTTTGTAAGTGCCGCGCATGGATTTATTCACCGCCTTATTTAGCTGCGTAAACCCTTTTACGTGGAGTTCGTAAACAATGGTATTACGACGTCTCACTTGAGGATGGCTAACACACTTATTTACCGTATCTGCAACCACAACACATTTGGGGAGATAAGCGGCGTTGTCAGTAATATCAAAGGTTAAATCTTGTTGAATGGCTTCACGATCAAAACCGTAATGACTGTCATGGTGAGTGAAATTACCTGACAATTTTTTTGCGTAAGGGTCGATAAGTAGCTTGTGACGATTAAACCTATGTCCGTTGTGGGGTTCAAAAGGGCCGTGAATACGGTAACCGTAGAGAGTGCCTGCGGGCAGGTTGGGGATAAATCCGTGCCATACGTCATCGGTAAATTCTGGTAACACGATACGCTGAATTTCATGTTGTCCTGTTGCATCGAAAAGGCACAGCTCAACTTGCTCAGCATGAGCTGAGAAAATGGCAAAATTAACGCCGGTTTCTTTTACCGTCGCGCCTAGCGGGTATGAGCGACCAGAGGTAACTTTGTAATTGGTTTGCATGTCTCTTTTGATGATCATTCTTTTGATGACTATTTTTTTGATGAAAATGGTGCTAACACAAAGACTATAGTACTTAATGGTGGTACTGTAATTGTTAAGCTATGTGATTGCCCCTGTGCAGGCTTATCGTTGGTAACAACACAGCCTTGGTTGCCTTGATTTGAGCCACCATAAATTTCAGCATCAGTATTAAGCAATTCTAGATATCTACCCTCACAAGGTGCGCCAATTACAAATTCTTCATGCACTTGCGGCGTAAAGTTACATACAACAATTACAGGTGGGGCGTCATCGTTGCCATAACGGATATAGCTATAGATGGATTGCTCCGCATTGCTATGATCCAGCCAGTAAAAACCACTGGGCTCACAATCCCGTTGGTGGAGCGCTGGAGTTGTATGGTAGATCTTATTTAAGTCGGCAACCAGTTGTTGAACCCCTTTATGCCAGCCTATATCGAGCTGGTGCCAGTCAAGTTCGCTGTCATGATCCCACTCTTTGCCTTGACCAAATTCGCTGCCCATGAAAAGAAGTTTTTTACCTGGGTGTGTCCACATGAATCCGTAGTAAGCGCGAAGGTTGGCAAATTGCTGCCAAGTATCGCCTGGCATACGACCTAAAATTGAACGTTTGCCATGAACGACTTCATCATGGCTAAGTGGCAAAATGAAGTTTTCATCAAAAGCATAAACGAGGCTAAAGCTAAGTTCGTTGTGATGAAATTTTCGATGAACAGGGTCTGTCGCCATGTACTCAAGTGAGTCGTTCATCCAACCCATATTCCACTTGTAACCAAATCCCAAGCCGCCCATATCGGTAGGTTTTGAAACACCTGGCCAAGATGTCGATTCTTCGGCAACAGAGAAACACCCCGGATACTCGCGATACAACTCTTCATTAAAGCGTTTGATAAACGCTACGGCTTCGAGGTTTTCACGACCGCCGTCTTTATTTGGCAGCCACTCGCCTTCTTCTCGACTGTAGTCGAGGTACAGCATTGAGGCGACAGCATCCACGCGAATACCATCTACATGAAATTTTTCCAACCAGTGCAGGGCACTTGCGCGAAGAAAATTGGCCACTTCCGTTCTTCCATAGTTGTAAATCAAAGTGTTCCAATCGGGGTGAAACCCTTGGCGTGGGTCAGCATGTTCGTACAAGTGCGTCCCGTCAAATTGGCTCAAACCGTGTTCATCAGAAGGGAAATGTCCCGGTACCCAGTCGACTAACACACCAAGGTCGTGTTGGTGACACTTATCGATGAAATACCTGAAGTCGTCGGCAGAGCCAAAGCGTGAAGTCGCAGCGAATAAACCTATGGGTTGATAGCCCCAAGAGCCATCAAATGGAAACTCACTGACAGGCATTAGCTGTAGATGTGTAAAACCAAGTGAAAGCGCATAAGGAATAAGCTCGTCAGCTATGGTGCGATAATTTAGAAACTCGCCGTCTTTATCTCGCTTCCATGAACCTAAATGCACTTCGTAAATACTGATTGGCGCACTACGGTCGTTGCGTGCTTGGCGCTTGGCTAACCACGCTTCGTCATGCCAGCAGTATGGCTTGTTATCGGCAACCACTGACGCTGTCTCTGGCCTTAACTGAGCTTGTGCAGCAAAAGGGTCGGCCTTAAGTGGCAGCCTTTCGCCACTTTGGCTTTTTAGTTCAAACTTATAGAGCGTACCAGCACCAAGGTGAGGGATGAATAGGCTCCAGTACCCACTGTTATTGACATTTTCCATTGGATGACAACGACCATCCCAATCATTAAAGTCACCAATAACCGCAACAGCACTTGCGTTAGGTGCCCAAACCGCGAAACTAACGCCGTGAAATCCGTGATGTTCAATTTGGTGTGTCCCTAATACATTGTAGGGGTAGAGGTGACATCCTTGGTTGAGTAGGTGAATATCAAAATCTGTTAAGGGGGGACTCAGTTGATAAGGGTTATCGATAACTCGAGTTTGTGCGTTGTCCGTTACTTTCAGTTGATAGTCGAACGGTGTTTTTCGACGAATCTTCTTATGGTAAACACCTGCTTTGTTTTTGCGAGGAAGTTGGCAAATTAACTTGCCTGTACCGCGCTCTATCACTTCTACTTGTTCAGCATTAGGCATAAATATGGTTAAGCTAAAATAGCCAGTGTTTTCACAGTGATTGAGGCCAAAAGTGTCGTAAGGGTGGTTAACTTGTGCGGATACAATTTGATTAATAACTGGCTTAATCGATACTGCTGAACTCATTTAACTTCCTCTTTTATGTATTCCCTGGCTATAGAATTTTTACGTCAATAGCACTTTTTTTTACCCAACTTAGCTGTCTTTCAGTTTTCCAAAAGAAAGCTAAGTTGGGGATTAATATTCGTTGTGGTTGAGCTTTAGTCACAAGGTTTTAGGTGCCAAATGTTCTCTACATAATCACGAATCGAGCGATCAGAATTAAACTTACCCATTAGTGCGGTGTTGAGAATTGCCATTTTTGCCCAACGCGCCTTGTCTTTGTACGCTAGATCTAACGCTTGCTGGCTCTCAACATATGACTCAAAGTCTGCGAGCGCTAAATAAGGGTCGCCTCCGTCAAGCACACTGTGCTTAAGGGCTGATAACTCATGCGGGTGTCCGGGTGTGAAAAAGTCAGAATCAAGCCAGTCCAAAATTTTACGAAGTTCCTCATTTTTCTCATAAAATTCGAACGGGTTGTAGCCGTTAGCACGGATTGCCTTGACCTCTTCTACGGTATTGCCGAAGATGAAAATATTGTCGTCACCCACTTCTTCGGCAATCTCAATATTCGCGCCATCAAGGGTACCAATTGTTATTGCACCATTGAGAGCGAGCTTCATATTGCCAGTGCCAGAGGCTTCTTTACCTGCGGTAGATATTTGCTCAGAAACATCAGCGGCAGGAATTATTTTTTCTGCAAGCGTAACGCGGTAATTGGGTAAAAAGACGACCTTCAACTTATCTTGAATGGTGGTGTCATTATTAATTTTTTCCGCCACTTTGTTGATGGCATAAATAATTTCTTTGGCGAGGTGGTAACCCGGTGCAGCCTTGGCACCGAAAATAAACACGCGAGGATGAATCGGTAAATCTGGATTCTCCAACAAGCGATTATAAAGTGCGAGAATATGCAAAAAGTTGAGGTGCTGACGCTTATATTCGTGCAGACGTTTTATTTGCACATCAAAGATGGCATCAGGGCTAACGGTAACACCTGTTAGCTCGAGAATATCTTTAGCTAGTACCACTTTATTCTCACGCTTAATTGCCATAAATGCTTGTTGGAAACCAGTGTCATTTGCCATGTCACTTAATTGAGTTAGGCTTGCCAAATCTTTCGGCCAATCTTGCGAAATGTGTTGAGAAATCAAGGCTGATAGTTTTGGATTACAGGCTTTCAACCAGCGGCGTGGAGTGATCCCATTGGTGACGTTGGTGAGCTTATCAGGCCACAACGCATTAAATTCTGGGAAAAGGTCTGATTTGACTAGCTTCGAATGAATTTCAGCTACGCCATTGACCTTATGGGCAGTGACAACACATAAGTGCGCCATGCGTACCATGCGCTCTGCACCTTCTTCGATAATAGAAAGTTTGGCGCGCATTTGAAAGTCATGTGGCCATTTTACGTTAACCTGCTTATTCAAAAAGTCTTCATTGATGTGATAAAGAATTTCTAAATGGCGAGGTAATACTCGCTCAAATAACTTAGTTGACCATTTCTCTAATGCTTCTGGCAGCAAGGTATGATTGGTGTAGGCGAAGACTGACTGACAAAGTGCCCAAGCGTCATCCCATGACATTTGATAGTCATCAAGCAAAATACGTTGCAGCTCAAGGATAGCGATTGTTGGGTGGGTATCGTTAAGTTGTATGACGGTATCTTTGGCGAACGCTTGCCAGTCAACGCCGTGAGTTGCTTGATGACGAGCAATGATGTCTTGTATTGAACACGCACAGAAAAAATATTGCTGAATAAATCTCAACTCTTTACCTGCGTCATGTTCATCGTTCGGGTAGAGCACTTTAGACACAGATTCAGCGTATACGTTGTTATGATGTGCACTTAAATAATCACCGCGATTAAATAAATCCCAATCGAAAGGTTTAAGTGCTTTACCCTCCCATAATCTCAGCACATTGACCGTATTGGAGTTGTAACCAACAATCGCGATATCCCAAGGGATGCCTTTGAAAGTTACACCGGGATACCAGAGTGATTTTACAGTACCGTCTTCTTCAGTTTGATGCTCGACATGGCCATACAGTGGCACGAGCTTAGCCGATTCAGGGCGACAAATTTCCCAAGGACTGCCAAATTCTCGCCATAAGTCTGGCTTTTCAACTTGTCGACAGTTTTTGAAGCTTTGTTTGAATAACCCGTGTTGGTAATGAATACCGTAGCCAGTCGCTGGGTAATCTAAGGTCGCAAGTGAATCCAAAAAACATGCAGCAAGGCGACCCAAACCGCCGTTGCCCAATGCGAGATCAGCCCCTTGTTCACACAAATCAGCCAACTCGACGCCAAATGGCTGTAGCGCTTTTTCAACGACATCATATAAATCTAAGTTATGCAGGTTGTTCGATAGCATGCGCCCCATTAAATATTCGAGTGATAGGTAGTTAACACTTCTAACACCTGATTGCAGCTGGCGGGCACGTGTTGTTTGTAATTTACTGATGATAACGTCGTTTATGGCTAAGCTAGTGGCTTGCCAATAGGCGTTGTGGTCGCTTTCAAATACGCTGTTTGCGTCGGTACGAGCTGCAACAGTATCGCCTTGGAGGAATTGCAGATGATAAGAAATGCGCTGTGTTAACTCGTTAACTGAGATATTGGAATTAGCCATAATAGGTTCTTCATTAAGATTACCGATTAATCGTCCTTAACTGCTAATTCAACTGCTTTTATGAATAAAAGGACGTTCTTGCATCTATTCTACAATCATTAGTATTACAGAATTATGCCTTCCAGTAATTATGCAACAAATAATTGCATACGTATGTACGCTTTAATTTATTTCATCTATTTCATGCATACGTATGCAGGTATGTTGCACATTCAGACCTCGACTTTTATGCTGACGCTAACCTATGACACAATTAGATTGTTGCATCTTTAACCAAGCATTCGGGGGAGAAAGTTTGGCATAAAAGCGAGCAACAACACGGGATATTCATGCAACAACAACCATGGTGGCGCGGTGCCGTCATCTATCAAATTTACCCACGTAGCTTTATGGATGCTAACAATGATGGTATCGGCGATATCGCCGGTATTATTCAAAAGCTTCCGTACATTAAAAGTTTAGGTGTGGATGCAATCTGGATCTCACCATTCTTTAAATCGCCAATGAAAGATTTTGGCTACGACATCAGTGACTACCGTGATGTAGACCCGATGTTCGGGAACATGGCTGATTTTGATGAGTTGATGACGCATGCTAAGTCGATGGATGTAAAAGTGATTATCGACCAAGTGTTAAGTCACACTTCAGATCAGCACCCTTGGTTTACTGAAAGTCGTGAAAGCAGAGATAACCCGAAAGCAGATTGGTACGTATGGGCTGACGCTAAAGAAGATGGTTCGCCGCCGAATAATTGGTTATCAATTTTTGGTGGTGTTGCATGGCAGTGGGAACCACGCCGTCAGCAGTATTACTTACATAACTTCTTAACAGAGCAACCAGATCTAAACTTCCATAATCCAGAAGTAAGAGAACACGTTCTAGACAACGTAGAGTATTGGTTGAAGAAAGGTGTAGACGGTTTCCGTTTAGATGCAATTAACTTCTGTTTCCATGACAAAGAGCTGCGTGACAATCCTGCGAAACCGCCTGAGAAACGTCAAGGTCGTGGTTTTAGTGAAGACAATCCGTATGCATTCCAGTACCACTACTTTAACAACACACAACCTGAAAATGTCGGCTTTATGGAAGACATTCGTGCACTCATGGATAAGTACCCAAGCGTAGTCACGTTAGGTGAGATTTCTTCTGAAGATTCACTACTTACCATGTCGCAATACACGAAAGGTGATAAGCGTTTACACATGGCGTACAGCTTTGAGTTGCTGACAGAAGACTCATCACCTCAGTACATTCGTCAAACGATTGAAGAGTTAGAAGCTAATCTATCAGATGGCTGGCCGTGTTGGGCGATTGGTAACCATGACGTACAGCGCGTTGCGACACGTTGGAATAAAGTGGATAAATCAACTGCAAACCCTGCGCAAGTTAAGATGTTTAATGCTATGTTAGCTTCGCTGCGTGGCAGTATTTGTAGTTACCAAGGTGAAGAGCTTGGGTTGGTTGAAGCTGAAATTGCGTTTGAGCAACTTCAAGACCCATACGGGATCACTTTCTGGCCAAACTTCAAAGGCCGTGACGGTTGTCGTACACCTATGCCATGGGAAAGTGACGCGAAACAAGGCGGTTTCTCTGAAGGTGATGACACTTGGTTACCTGTAGTTGAACCGCACAAGGCACATGCAGTTGCAGTACAAGAAGCTGATGCCAATTCACCATTAGCACATTACAGAACGTTTATGCATTGGCGTAAAACACAACCTGTAATCATGTATGGTGACATTGAATTCTTAGATGCACCTGAAGATGTTTTATTGGTTGTTAGAAGTTATGAAGGACAGTCAGTATTAGCGGCTTTCAACTTCTCAGATAAGCCTCAGCAAGTTCATTTAAGTGCTAACATGACTTTATCTGCATTAGATGGACATGGCTTCGAAGCGACTGACATTAACGGTCAAGAACTTACATTAGAAGGTTTCCAAGCAGCATTTTTCGACTGCAAGGTAAAGTAGGATCTGCTGCGATAAGGGAAAATATTCTTTTTTAAGAAGCCAATACTAAATCAAAGGTGTAAGCAGTAAATCCTAACTTCTTGCACCTTTATGTTGTAGTGTATGGGAAATAGAAATAACTCACCACTACCCCCTAATTATTCGCTCTATTTTTTGAGAGTGTATCTAGCACTTTACTAACCAAAAAAAATACCAAAACAAAAATAGATATGTCTATTATAAAGTCAGCAACTCCGCTGTCTTTCGAAAGTGAAAAATCAAAAAGAAAATAAGTTGTTCTAGTTATTATGTAAGTAATTAAAATTTTAATTAGTAAATTATTCATGATATTCCCTGTGAAAAGGAAGATGTGACTCTTCCTTCAAATTAGTTTAGCCTTAAAGGGTTCCGAATCCGGCTCCTGCGGGCGGCATTTCGGGATTACTTCTCCAACCATTCTCGACTGACTCAATTAAATGATCATTATAGCTTTCTAAAGCATAGTCTATAGCGTGCCCAATCGCCCAGCCAGCAACGTACTGCCAGTATCCACCATTTATTGCTTCAATTTCATTTACGTTTAATTCACGCATTAGCTTTGGAGTGACTCATTGTTTGACTCCTTTTTATGCTCAGTTTCATGTACAAGCCCAAGTTACTGTTTTAATTAGAGCAAAGTGGTGAGAATGAGACGCATCTGTAACCGCCCCCTTTTACTCGCTGAACAAAGTAGTGAGAATGAGACGCATCTGTCACCGCCCCCTTTTACTCCTGTCCTTTTACTCTCACGGCATGAAATTGAAATCAATCCAGCGTCCCGCAAAAAGTACGTAAGAGTTCGAAGTTATATGAGCAATAATCGTGTAACTGGTGTTTGCTGTCTTTAGTCTCACGACTCCCAAAAGCAAACTGTAAATTAGGAGCAAAATCACCTGTTTCTTACTGGGGCTAATTCCATTGCTCCGATGCACGTTATGTATACCTTCTTATCATGATAAACGAGAAAGCTAGAGAAAAACAAAAGCACCCAAAAAACAATAACCATAAATTTATTTGACCTAAATATAGGGTAAATACCGCTATAGTAGCTAAAGAAAAAGTACTAACTATAAACATAGATAGAAGCGACTTATCTGTTTGCTCTGTAACAATTTTTTGATCTCTAAACAAAAATGCTAACAGCTTTAAAAAAGGAAGTTTTGAAAAATCCTTTTCTAGTTTCGTACCTCCTTCAAACTGATATAACCGCGCTGATACTAATATCGCAAGTAAAGCGAAAAACACTGAAACTGTCATTGAATCCTTACTTGCAGAAATATAGGAAAGATTCATTGAGAAGGCTATGTACAAATAAACATTCAATTTTGTCATTTTATTTATCTCTAAAAATGGCTCTTTGATAAAACAAAGAGCCAGAGTGGATTAAGATTGTTTAGCTTCGATTTGAACCATAACACTGTCAATACCGCCAACAACAGCACCTACTACTCCGAAAATGTGATGTCCTTTTGCTGAAACGTTTTTTATCGGCTTTCATTGTCATGAACCTTGCTCGTTTAAGTTCCATCAAAGACAGCATATGATGGAAAACCCAAAAAGCTGTGTGGTCAGACAATGTTGGGAAAATTAGTCTTTGGTTACAAATTATTCGAGTCTGACTTTGCCCTGAGGTTTAGTGCTTTTCACTAGCTTCTTTTGTTGATGCTTTATTATCACTATGTGCCTCCTTGAATCCCTGATATATACCACCAACGGCAATGAATAAAATAATAACCAAAAAAAAGTAGCCTAGCTTCTTAGCTACTCTAAGATAAGATTTTTCTGATTTCATATATCCCTCACAAATAATAGGGAGTAACAACCCCCTATTAACAAGTTAATCTAATGTTCGTCACACACTACTTCGTGAATAAGTGCTCCAATTGCTTTCAGTCCTTCCCAGGCTTTATCAAGGGTTTCTGAAGTAACATCAGCCCAATTTCTCCCTGTGGTTGTTTCACTGCTATCGGAACCACCAACAACTATCTGTGTTTCTTCTAATGTAAGTAGTTTCATTCGATGTTTTTCCTTTCTTAATCGTCGGACTCATGTGCTTCCATGTAACCCGCAGCTATTCCACCAGCGATAAGTATAACGCCAACTACTACTGCCGCTGGGTGCGCTATACGAACTAGTGCCTGACCAGCAGCTTTAGCAGCTCCAGCCGCGCTGCCACCGTTTACAACTTCAATTTCATTTACGCTTAATTCACGCATTGTTTATCTCCTTATTACCGACCATTAATGTTGTTTAGTAGGTCGGGTTATTGATTTACTCTCTTTAATCCTGCAAAGAGAGGGTTGTTTAAGCTAAATTGAGCTGTTCTCGCTAAAGGTTACTCAATTCAGCTTTTTCGTGCACAGTGAACGTTAAAATTCGCTGTGCAAGAACCATAGAAAGCTAAAGCTATTAAGAAGCTTTCTGATAGTTTTCTTTTAGCTGGGCTAGCAGTTGATTCAGGAAGTCGTAATTACTACTAAAAGTACTGCCTAGTGTGGAAGCGAACTGAGCAAAGCCCATGGTATAGCCAAATCCAAACTGACTTGTACCGGCTTGAGTCTGCTGAAATTTTCTCCAGCTAGCTTCGCCTCGCTCTAGTAGGCCGCCATTAACTTGTTCCATTTCATTTGTGTTTAATTCACGCATTAGCTTTGGAGTGACTCCTTTTATGCTTAGTTTCACGTACAAGCCGAACAAAGTAGTGAGAATGAGACGCATCTGTCACCGACCCCTTTTACTTTCTTTTACTTTGAATTCTTAGATGCACCTGAAGATGTTTTATTGGTTGTGCTAACATGACTTTATCTGCATTAGATGGACATGGCTTCGAAGCGACAGACATTAACGGTCAAGAACTTACATTAGCAGGCTTCCAAGCAGCATTTTTCGACTGCAAGGTAAATGGCTAAGAGCTGTGATTTAATTCAGTTAATTAGTCTATGTAGCAATAGGCTAAGTTAGATTGAGTTACGTATCCTGAAGCTCAAGTGCAAAAGTTTGAAAGTATTAAAAGGCGCCTAGTTGGCGTCTTTTTTATGCCTCTTCATATTTTCTCTAACGAGAGAGGGACCGCTGTTTAAACCGTGCCATAAAAAATTTGAAACGAGAGTTACAAACATCGCAATTATCGCTACTGTCAATAATTCACTGTATGTCGGAACGGCCTCAAGCGCTTTGAGTTCTCTTAAACAGTGAATTAAGAATATTGAGATAAAAATATTAATAAAAAGTGCGGTTGATTGTTTGTTCATTGTGATGTCCTTTTATTCATAGCCTCATTGCGAATGGCTAATTCCTTTTGGTTACATGTTTTCGTTTACATTCTATTTGTTCACTACAATCATTTTCTTAAATTTGCTACTACTCTCTTTTAAGAATAGAAGCCATTTACTGAGAAAGTCTTTTTAAAATAAAATGATCAAACAAAGTAAAAAAGAACGTAAAATATAATGCACCCCAAGCTATTTCTTCGAAATTTTTATATGGCGATTCAATAAAAGTAGTTAAACTTGCTACCTGCTCTAACAATAATAAAGAAACAAAAAAACCCAGAAAGTATAGACCAGCTATTTTTAATATTTTCATATGTTTACCTTTTGATTAAACCTTTCAAATTAGGCTTTGGCAATACCAAAGCCTAGCACTGTTATTTCATTGCATGTCGAATTATGACTAATGCACCACCAAGGGCGGCACCAAATAAAGCTCCGCCAATACCGCCAAGAAGGCCACGTGCAGCTCCAGAGGCAGCACCTCTAGCAACGCCTCCCAAAAAGCCAAGTGTACCTCCTTGAGCCGCGCCACCTGCAACTTCACCCGCTGGAGCTATGTCTCCACCATTTACTGCTTCAATTTCATTTACGTTTAATTCACGCATTGTTTATCTCCTTATTACCGACCATTAATGTTGTTTAGTAAGTCGGGTTATTGATTTACTCTCTTTAATCCTGCAAAGAGAGGGTTGTTAAAGCTAAACTGAGCTGTTCTCGCTAAAGGTTTTACTCAGGTCAGCTTTTTCGTGCATGGCGAACTTTGAAGCTCGCTTTGCAAGAATCTTAGAAAGCTAGCTGTTAAGAGGCTTTCTGATAGTTGTCTTTTAGCTGGGCTAGCAGTTGGTTCAGAAAGTCGTAATTACTACTAAAAGTACTGCCTAGTGTGGAAGCGAACTGAGCAAAGCTCATGGTATAGCCAAATCCAAACTGACTTGCACCCGCTTGACTCTGCTGAAATTTGCTCCAGCGAGCTTCGCCTCGCTCTAGTAGGCCGCCATTTACTTGTTCCATTTCATTTGTGTTTAATTCACGCATTAGCTTAATCTCCGTATTAATTTAGCTTTTAGATTGCTGTCTATATTTCTCGTCACTGTAAAAGCCAATACTCTGAAGACTAAAAATTTTTGTTCCTAGCTTTAAGCGATATAAAGCTGAAAGAACAAATTAATCACTACAAAGTTATGGCTTTCATTTGGCAAAATCATGAGAACAGCGCGAAGCATTGTCTGCATTTCGTCAGACTAATTTCTTTATCTAGCTATCTAATTCAGTTGCCACACTTTTTTAACGGCGTTACACAACTATCGACAGTATTCGATACAGTGTTTACCTTGAGGTCGGTTTTTTAGGTAATCTAAACAATATCTTTTTGCAGTAGCTTTAACGCATATATACGCATGCTAGGCTCAAGAGGTTGATTAGACAAAGAGGAAGTAAACTTCCATATTTTTGTCATCAACGGTTATGTCTTACTAAGTTTGTTAGTTTGAGTAGGGCATTACTTAAATGCTTACTCTAAAATACTTAATCGACTTACCTTATGACATCGACTTACCTTATGACTACATTCATCCTTGAATCTGTACGTTTTTAGTACAATAAAAATTGCTTGTCAAGTACAAAACATATTTTGATTTGCTCTGGCGAGGACTTAATCCAAGCAAATTAGATCTAAATATGCAAAGCCAGAAAGCTGCAAAGCCTTATCAAAGGCAGGGAAAAAATATAAGTCGTAAGCGTTAGTAATTCGCTGATAAATCGAAATAAAGAGAACTAAGCAACAGTGAAGTGTTGAGCAAAGAAAGGTAAACAAACTAAATTACGCAGGCGTTTGGTACCTGCGATTTTTATTGAAACTAGTGCGCCAGCACTTTATTGGTAGTTAAGTTCTACATTATGCCTGCGTTTATTATGATTTGAGAGCAGCAATTCTGGCAATTTTAGCTTCATCCATTGCCTCTTTAATGGCTTTTCCTTGGAGCCCTTTTTCAATAAAAGGCTTAGCTGTAATTTCACGCAGTTCGCCAGCGATATTGAGAAGGTAGTTTTTAAATTCGATACCGCTTTGTGTTTGATCTATCTTAGCCACGACGTTGCACTTAGCCGCAGCGTCACACGTCGTTAGTATATCTGTCAAAAAACTTGAGTTTCTCAAATACTCACATTGTTCTAGCAGATTCAGAATAGCCTCGGGTTCCAGTAAAGGAGCGTTAAGCACATTGTGATGTAACTGACTCGTTTTGATGGCAAGTTTGGCGACACTATTAGGGATTTTTAGTCGCTTGGCTATTTGCTCGTTGATTACAGTGGAGGTGTACATTTTGTTATTTTGAGCTACTTCAGCCTCATTTGGTATAGGTTCAAGACAAAGTGCCGAGAATCTAATGGCCACTTCATTCGATAAGGCGACAGCTGATTGCAAAATTGGGAGTGTATTAACACCTTGCTCAAGGACGTTAGGAGCAACGCTATCTAAACTACAACGGGTGTTATTCATGTGCTCAGCCAACTCAGGCCAAATTGCTTGAATAGCCTGACACTGCTTGAGAATAAGAAAAAAAACTTCGGGGTTAGGATCTGTCAACGCCTTTTCCATCTCTTTCCAAATACGCTCAGCAGAAAGCGTTTCTAGCTCGCCACTGCGTGATATCTCTGTCATTAGCGATAAAGTTTCTGGTGCAACAGTGAATCCATATTGATGATATCGAGCAGCGAAACGTGCAACGCGAAGCACTCTCAGTGGGTCTTCATTAAACGCTGGAGAAACATGGCGAAGGATTCGATTCTCTAAATCCCTTAAGCCATCGTATGGATCAATAATTTCGTTATTACTACTCATAGCCATCGCATTGACGGTTAAATCTCGACGAAGTAAATCTTGCTCTATGGTTACGTCTGGCTCTGAATAACATTCAAATCCTGTGTATCCTTCGCCTTTCTTTCTTTCAGTTCTCGCTAGTGCATACTCGTCTACTATTACACTTTTATTTGTATGAATGTAATGAAAAGCATTATGGAACTTGGTCTTCAACGAATTTGATTGAGAAGTATCAAGTTAAAGCTAAAGCTGTGAAAAACTGAGTGCTAAATTTTATTTTTCACAACTTTATCCACATATCATTCAATAACTCAGCTTGCGGTTTTAGAGCAAATATCATTTAAATTTGTTAGCGTACCACCTTCTAAATGATAGACCTGCTCAGCCATATTAATCGTTTCTTGTCTATGAGCAATCATAATACGTGTCATCGGTAAATGCTGAATTTGTTCGCTGATCTTAGCTTCATTGTCTTTATCTAAATGGCTCGTTGCTTCATCCATAAATAAGATACAAGGTGATTGATACAAGGCACGAGCCAGAAGCAACCGCTGTACTTGTCCACCTGATAAGTTTGACCCCATATCACCAACGAGTGAGTTATAACCCATAGTCATTTTGGTGATGTCATCATGAATAGCCGCTAAATGAGCGCATTGTTCTATTTTAAGATAATTAGGTTGTGTATCAAAAAAACTAATATTATCAGCGATTGAACCAGCTAGTAATGTATCATCCTGCATTACAGCCGCTATTTGTTTTCGGTAGTTTTTTAGCCCAAGTTGTGTGATGTCTTTTCCGTCAAGCTGCACTTTACCAGATGTTGGTTGTAACAACCCAAGCATAATTTTCATTAATGTAGTTTTGCCAGCGCCAGATGCACCTGTTATGACTATCGACTCACCAGTATTAAGCGTTAAATTTACATTATTTAAGATAGGTGCTTGTTCTTCGCTGTAGCTAAAGCAGATATTTTCTAAAGTAAGCTGACCTTTAAATGTACTTTCTTCAGTTGGGTTGTTACTTGCTACGTCACTAGCTAAATGCACAGCTTCACCTTCACGATTTGCTTCTTGTTCAGTGAGTGCAATATCTGAAATACGATCAAGATGCAAACGCATCATTTTAAACTGAATAATTTGCTCAATTAAATTAGACAAGCGACTAGTTAATTGCCCTTTATAGGCTATGAAAGCGAGAACCATACCCACTGTTAAACTATTTGCTATGACCATGATAGCGGCATAATAAATTACTAAGACATTTTCTAGTCCAAACAATAATTTATTGAATGAATCAAAACTAATATTTAATCGACCTAAGCGAATTTCACTATTGATGACTTCGGAATAGCGATTTTGCCAAATGCTTTGGCGTTGAGATTCATTGCCAAACAGCTTAATGGTCTGAATACCACGAATATTTTCTAAAAAATTCGATTGCTCTTTAGCTGAAGCTTGGATCATTTCTTCGGTGGCTTGATGCAATGGGCGATATAACGTTAAACGAAGTAACGCATAAAGTGCAATTGCAGCAAGCACTACTGCGGTAAGTTTTAATGAATAAAGTGCCATCATCACTAGCACGGTAATAGCCATTACCCCGTCAACTAAAGTTTCAACAAACCCCGTAGTAATACGTTCTCTAATTTGTGCTAGTGAATCAAAACGAGAAAGAATATCGCCAACGTGACGAGATTCAAAATAATTCATCGGTAAGCGTAATAAATGCCTAAGCAAGTTTACACCCATTTGCATATTTAACAGGCTCGAAAGGCGCAATATCAGCCAGCTTCTAACCGCATTCGTCACAACCGAAATTATCGCAATTAAGGCAAAGCCTATCGCTAATACTGTAAGTAGTGACTTATCAAAGCTGATTAAGACCTCGTCAACCACCCACTGCATATAATAGGGGGTTATTAATGCAAATAATTGAAGCACTAAAGAAAGGCCAATGAGCTTTACTAAGCCAAACTTTAAGCCAGACATTGAAGACCACAATTGTGTTAACTTCATTTGAGCCTTTTCTTCTTTTATCTCAAATTTACTTGTTGGTGTAAGTTCTAAACAAATACCTGTAAAATGTCTGCTAAATTCTCCTGTTGTTAAAGTACGTTTACCAACAGCGGGGTCATTGATTGAGTATTTAGCACTAGCTCCTTTGCCTGAAACTTTCGTTAATACAACAAAATGATTCATATCCCAGTGTAAAATACAAGGTGTTGCTAATTTATTTACTTCATCAATAGGACACTGTAATGCTCTACTAGCCAACCCTAAACTATCACCTAACTCAATAAGTTGTTGAAGGTTCATGCCTTTTAATTTAGCCGAATAAAGTTTACGAATGGTGTGTAAACATATCTGGTGACCATGATAACTTGCTACCATCGCTAAAGAGGCTAAACCGCATTCTGCAATTTCTGACTGAAGAACAAGCGGAACTGTCTTGTCAAAACTAAATATCAATGATTTATTAACTTCTTTTTTCTGCTGGGAGTCCATTTTAATGAGTTCCAATGTAGTTCGAGAACACAATTATGTGAGCTTTCTGAAATTGATCCTTTTAATAAAAGTGTTGAGTCTTGAAATTAATAGACATAGCAAAATTATTAAAAATCCGTAATTCACTTCCCCCGTATCATAATAGTGAACAATGTTCATTAGAGTTAAAATAATTACTAAAAATAAATGCATAACTACATTCCTATAAATATTAACCATATTCCAAAAATAATATTGTTAATCATATGTATTAAAATAGGAACAAAGGTTGAACCTGATGCTGCTCTAGCTCCCCCTAAAATGATACCGAGAAAAAATAAAAGGATGAACATTATCGTACTTTCAGGTATGTGAATAACGGAAAAAAGAAGAGAAATGACTAATACTCTTATTTTTATAGTAGCTTTTGTCAATTGATGATATATATACCCTCTAAAAAAAAGCTCCTCAAAAACTGGGCCAATAAAAGCGATCGTAAAAAAATACAGAATGTTATTTGAACCACTAATTTGTTCAAAATTTGAAGGTTTAGGGTAGTAATTAAAAAACATCAAGATAATTAAAGATAATAAATATATAAAATAAAAAACTAAAGGAATCTTAAGGCTATTTAGGTTGAATCTGTGTAAACCGAAAATTGAGGTAATGCTAACCTTTTGTATAAATGCACATAATACAATAGCAATCGTGGTTGAAAATGCGGCAGTGATGTAGAAAATAGATTGTCCATTGAGACTATCTAAGAATATGTCAAAATCACCATTTTGATGGCAAATATTATGGAGCGATAGTGGACAAACTTGCCAGAATAGTTCAACCAAGAATACGCTGAGTATGAAAGCTATCGAGATTATAATTAGAGATATTATTTTCATAATTGACAGAGCCACCAAGTGGTGACTCTTTAACATTAATAAATTAATCGTCTTTTTGTGGTGTATCTGACGGTATTTCATTGACCACTTCTGCTGCTCCTGCTGCTCTACGACCGTTTTTCCCAGTTACAGCTTTTGCAATAGCTTTAGCTCCTTTGATGAGCGCACCCAAAATACCACCGTTTACTTGCTCAATTTCATTTAAGTTTAACTCTCTCATAATGTATTTTCCTTTTGGTTTCGGCTATACTGGCCGATAGATTAATGTTGCTAACTTTTGTTAGCGTTAATTAGGCTGCCTTTAGTTTTCCGTCTAAAGTTTACTAAAGTCAGCCGTTCTTATTTTCTAACAAAGCTTTTCATTGCTTCGTCAGAAAAATTCTTTCAGATCCTAAATGAAATTCAGGATGACGATAAATATCTATTAGCTTACTCGCCCTTTTAAGCTGTAAATTGGATCTAGTAACCATTCAATCAAAGTTCGTTGCTCCAACATAATATCCGCTTCGAATAACATACCGCTTTTCAGCTCAAACTCTTGACCGTAGGCTTGCATTTGCTGCTTGGTTAACTTTGCTCTTAAACGATAAACTGGCTCTTGAAGTGCTATTGGCAGTTGTACTTCATTTGGCGCAATAAGTGCGCGGTCTATGCGGGTGATTTCACTTTCAATAAACCCAAAACGTTGATAAGGAAAAGCGTCAAAACGTAAGCGTGATGTTTGACCTTTGGTGATAAAGCCAGCACTGCGAGTTGGCAACAGTAACTCTGCGACTAATTCTGAGCCTTCAGGCAAAATATGCAGAAGTGGTTTTGATTGTGCCTTTTGGGGAGATAAAGTTTCTCCTTCTACCACTTGAATACCTGTAACCGTACCTGCATGGCTAGCGGTTATCGTATAGCTATGACTGCTTTGTACTTGTGCTAATTGATTTTCAATATCGGCTTTTTCACGCAGCAAACTATTTATACGTAGTGTATATTGCTGAGGTAAGTTGGCTTTATCAAAAGCGGTTTGGTTAATTTGGTTGTTTTGTTGAAGTAATAAGCGAGCTATATTTTGTTTTTCTTGTTTTGCTTCTAGCAGTGCTTGTTGTTGATTTTCTTTTTCAAATTTTGAAATGAAACCGTGGTTATTTAACTGTTCCACATCTCGCTGTTGCGCCAATAACAATTCAAGCTTTTCATTGGCAAGTGTTAACTGGCTTTCTAGCGCTATTTTTTCATTGCTTAATGCTGAAAACTTATTTTCAAGGTTTTGGTTTTCTTTTATTTGAATAGATTGGTATTGGTTAATTTCTTCATCAAGCAATGATAATTGTGACGTGAGTTGTTTTTGTAGTTTGCTACTTAAGCTCAAACCATCAGCACTGTTTTGATGGATTATCATAGTTGCTAGGGCTTGGTCTTTTTCAACTACATCGCCTTCGTTTACCAATAAACGCTCAATTGTACCACCTTGAGTAGCAAAACTTTTAATAACGCCTTTATTTGGCATTAAAAAGCCACGAACTGTTTCTTTGCGAGAATATTCGGCGGTAAATAAAAACGTGACGATTGCGACAGCAACAGAAACTAATATTAAAACAGTTAGTTTGATAGATAATGGTTGAGCTAAGGTGATTGCACCTGTTAAACGCTCACTTTGATGGGAGACAGCTTCCTTTCTAAATAAAGACATATAACTATAAACTACTTAATCCTTTAAATATTTAGTGACGCAGATACTAACTCCCTTGAAATTACATTGTCAACTATTAGTTTACAAAAAATTAACATTGAAAAGACTTTACCCCCTAGGTGATATTTAACTTTTTGTATTTAATGATTTAAATTGGCTAGATCGGCTTATTAAAATTATTTTTTATTTCTTGAATGATATTCACTCTTTCCTTATTCATTGCCTCTTTTATTTGCTTGCCATATATGCCTCTTTCGACAAAATTTTTGGCGTTTACCTTTAAGCATTCATTTACGGTAACTCGAAGTAAATGAGCTTGGGGATATGCTCGTTTTTCAAATCCTAACCTACCTTTAGCATCAGCTTTACAAGCAATTAAAAAGTCTTCGAATTCTTGTGGTTTTCGCCATACATCAAGTTGGTTGAATAGCTTTAAAATTGTGCTTGGTCTAAGCTCTAAAGCTCTATGGCTAAGTAAGTGAAATTGGCACACTTTTAACGCCAGTTGTTTATACTCATTTGGTACTTTAAAGCGGTTGCAGGATGCTTCAACTAGTGGAAGCCCTTTAATTTCATGCTGTTTATGGCTAGGTAATTCATCTTGAGGTGTGATAGCTTTACCAAGATCATGACAAAGTGCAGCAAATCTAATAGTGGTTTTAGAAGATAGCTGTGTGGCTTGTTGCAATACCATCATGGTATGAATGCCTGTGCAGATTTCAGGATGATGTTCTACTGGGTTAGGTATGCCCCAAAGTGCGTTGAGTTCAGGCCAAATGACAGCCAGCGCTTTACATTCTCTTAACACATTAAAAAAGATCTCTGGATGATCTTCGTTCAAAGCCGAATGAACTTCTTGCCATACTCTTTCTGATATTAAGTATTCTAATTCCCCAGCATCTGCGATGCGTTGCATTTCTGCCATTGTTTCAGGGGCAATGGTGAAGCCATTAAACCTTGCTGCAAATCGAGCAACCCGCAATACTCTTAACGGATCTTCAACAAAAGCAGGGCTTGTATGACGCAGTATTTTATTTTGAATATCCGTTTTTCCGTTGTATGGATCTATAATCAAGCCAGTATCAGGATCTTGTGCCATTGCATTGATAGTGAGGTCTCTTCGGCTTAAATCTTCTTCTAAAGTTACATTTGGGTTAAAATCAACTTCGAAGCCTTTGTAGCCATTACCTGTTTTTTTCTCTGTTCTCGCTAGTGCCCATTCTTCCTTATTTTGAGGGTGAAGGAAGACTGGAAACTTACCCACTCGATTAAAACCTTGTTTAAGCATTTCTCCTTCTGTGGAGCCAACGACTACCCAGTCACGATCTTTTGCTGTGATTGTTGTACCAAGCAACCTATTCATTTCATTGTCTCTAACATAACCGCCAACTAAGTATGCCTTCATTGTTTATTTCCTATTAATTGGCGTAACTGAGCCTTGGGTTAATTGTCTGATTTCTTCTTGTAGTTCATAAATACGAAAGTGCAGGGAAGCTTCTTGTTCAACTGCTTTGTCTGCTATAGCTTTAAAAGTATCTCTTTGCTCTTTATACGTTTCTTTCAAGCGTTTTTCTGTTTTAAGCTTTCGCTTCAATTTTTCAACTTCACTTTCATCCACTTGATTATCGACTAGGGATTCTATATAGGTAGTGCCATGCTCTTTCTCATAGTTTGCAATAATGGCTTCGGCCTCTTTAACAAATTCAGGAAATTTATGGATGTAACTCGCACTTAGGCCAGCTTCGTTATTGATTCTATTCAGTGTTATTTTGCCGCTTGGTTTTACTTTTTCTGGTTTACCATCTAGTAATCTATTCATTGCGGCTTTTAAGCGAGCTTCTGTGATTTGTTTTTTAGAAACTTTCATAATTTTTCTCTCGCTATTAACATTGTTTGTGATTTAATCTCAGCCTCAAATGGAATGAAGTCTAAGTTATGTTTTGATAATGTGATTTCAATAGCCTTAATTTGGGTATACATTTGAGTCAGGATACTTGCCATATAAGTTCTTTCGTCATTTAGTGCATTAAGTCTTGCTATAAGACGAGTTCTGACGGGAATTCGACTTTTAGCCTTCTCAGGTGTAACTATTTCATGCTGACAAGTTACGGTTGATGTTTCAGAGGCGCAAATACGGTCACACGTTGGGTTGGTACAAAATCCAGTAGGGTGTTCAACAATACTAAGTGCGCCATTTTTAACTTGCTCTTTTATCTCATCACGAGACATGTATATTTCACCTGCGTAACTATCACGCTCTTTTGCTATTCGCTCACCTTCCTTACCAGATAGTGTTTCTGACTCATTAAATATATGAAAGAGAATATCAGTGTGAAGCTCTTCATTAGCAGCTTTGACCAATTCTTTTAATTCATCATCAAACTCAAAATCCATCTGTGCAGCTAATTGAGAGTGATTTGCATACCATGCTGTCATAGCAATATTTAGATGCTTATATTGGTGCTTTAAGGTCATTAAATTGCCAAGCTTATTTCGGACAAGAAATACTGCAAAGGTGCGTCTAAAGTCGTGTGGAGATAGCTTCGGTAGGAAACCTCCTACATGAAGAGTGCCTTTTCGTGTCGGGTTTAATAAATCAAATTCATCAACATCGGCTTGAGTTGCGGATATATTGTATTTTTTTTGAAACTTGAGATAGCGTCTAGCGTAGCTTTTCTGCTGGATAAATTTTGTTTTTTGTGAGATCACTCCCAGTGTTATAAAAGCGGTATTTAACTCTCGCTCTGCAACTTTCTTTTCGTCTTCATGGTAGCTTTCTATTATTACTTTGTAGATGTCTCTGGCATATTCACTCATATCATATGCAAGTTCGATTGCTTTTTCTGATATGGGGTGAGTAACCCAAGCTTCGCGTGTTGGTACTCCATTTTCGTTTACTTTAGTGATTTCACCGAGTAATAGTGGAATGTCGAATTCATCAGAGAAAGAAACTGAATCATAGCTATTTTTATCAAAACTAACGCTTTCACCTAAGCGAACACCACTAAACCCTTGTATAACCAGTAAGCAGGCTGTTTGAATTTCAAGTATATCTTCAAATAACAAAGATAATTTAAAGTCAGGAACATTGTGTTTAATTTTGTTTATACGAGCAGTAACTCTATGTTGCAATGCGCTCTTTTTGACTTTTCTTTTTAAATCAGCTTCTTCGAATACTTCTTTTTGTGTTTGAATGGCTTTAGCATTGATTGTGCTAATTTCATGACGATATGGGTGATATTTATCAACTATATCCATAGCTACTTTAAATAGTTGAGATGACATGCCCTCAGGTATAGCTATATGTTGTTTTTTTACCTGTTTAGTTGAACAAGCAAGCCCCTTAGTGAATTTATACTTGGTGTTTTTCTCATAGCGAGAAATTACTCCAAGATCGTGTAACTTTCTTAAGCAAGCTAATACTTGGTCTAATATTGTTATAGAGTATTTTTTATTCTTTAGGTTGTTTTTAAATTGTCGATAGTAATTATCTTGGTTTAATTTTGACCAGTGTGTTGAGCCAATACAATTGGCGATAAGCTTTAAGTTGTTAATTCGCATCTGTATGACAGAAACAGAGGAAGGAGCCTGTTCCTGTATTTTATAAACGACTTTTTGAATATCTAAACGATGGTTTTCATCAACATTGCTAAAAGTAACTTTGTTTTCTTTACCTACACCTGTCTTTAACTTTGCAACAAAACTCCATTCAATATCTTGTATACGCGAGCAAACAGATCCATCATTGTAAAAAGAAACAATAGGGTTATCATTATCAGGGCTTACACTTTCTATGTTGGTATATTTTTGATGATCGGGACTTGAATTCATGAGTAAACTCCTAATAGATCGTTAATGGAGTCTTTATCACTATATAACGGATGAGGATTGTCTTTATTTAGCTCAGTGGCAGCATCAAATTCGCTAGGAGCTACTTCTTTGAAACGTTTTAATATTTCGACCACAGTATTTAAAATTTTACGAAATTTTGAGGATGGTGAGCTGTTAATAGCAGGTCTATTTAAGCTTTCTTCAATGGTATCTTTAAACGAAAGCATCAACCAAATATCATCCTTCTCTGCAATGAGGCGGTGATCACCACATCCGAAGCAATCAAGAAAGTCAGTGCAAGAATTGATAGAGTCATTTAATGCAAGACCTGCTTTTTTCAAAGCATTAATAACTTTTTTCGCTTTATCACCTTGTGGTTTTTCGCAGCGCATTCCACTGGGGGTTTTATTTGCGGTGCCATTTTTCTTTAACTTTTTATAGTCAAAGTTTGATAGAGGGTCTTTAAACTTAAAAGATAGCTCGTCAATGGCTTCTTTTTTATTTTTGCCTTTAGCAATACCTGCTTGCACCTGAAACGCGCTTGCTAATGAGCGCTGGTGATCTTGCTCAACACCATTAAGGTAAGAACTACGAGCGGTTGATACCGTGGTATTATTAGCGTTAGCAACCTCAACTACGCTGTTCATTACTTTCATTAGAATATCTGAACGCGTTTTTCTAAAACGGCTTGAGTTTATATGGGCGTAACCGTATTTGACGAGTTGCTCATTAATTGCGTTCTGTGGTGGGTTTTTGAGCCAATTACCAAGGGTTTTGTCTTTGGCTATGTGGGGAAAAAGTAATGCATTTGGATTATTTTTTGTTAATTTTTCCGATAAAATCAGCCACATTTCTACAAACTCTTTAGCTCGTTTAGTAAATCCTATAGGATTATCTTGTTGTTGGTCATTTGAACGACTTTTGACTGAATCAAAAGTGTATGAGTCTCCTGTTCCTTTTTGAAACTTAACATCACTCCGCTTCATCTTACATAAAGGCGCGAAGTTCATACCTGTTAACATAAAGGTAATCATCATGGCGCAACGGATCATGTGATTTTCCCAGTTACCTCTTACTGAAATTCTTGCCCCATTTTCAATGTTACTTATCTGCTTTTTTGTATGGCCTGTTTGGGATAATTTATCGGGATTAAAGAATGGGTGTATTTGGGGGGGAGTACCAGATAAATAATGTGACGATAATATTTTAAATGACTGGTAAAGCGTGTTAGCTATAGGTTTTAACTCTGCAATAGATAAAGCTTTAAAGGAATTTACTGTTTGCTTTCTTCCTTCAATGATTGGCATTTTTCTTAATAGCTCAATTTTACCTTGTTCTCTAAGAATTTTACTTACGCCAGTAAACTTTAGCGTTATCGTATTGCGAGATATTTCCCCTTTATCAGCTAGACCTATTAGGTAGCTATGAAAAGCTAATACGTTGGTTTCTTCAAAATCAGCTACTCGATTATCTGAATCTAAATATTTCACATAGCGAATTAAGCTATCAAAATATGTTTTGGTTGTTTCATTGATTGTTAGTGAATTTAGTATACTCCAACACTCTCGAATGAAATCTTCCCTATTCATATCGACCAACTCTGTTCCTGAAACGAAATTTCCATTGCTTTTTCCACCCGTTGCTATTCTGGGGCAGTCTTTATATTTCAAACGTTTGAAGTAGCAATTTGTTCCTTGTCTAATGTTTATTACCATTGCTTCAATGGAAATAGGGTGAACATTATTAACTATTTCTTTAGGTTCGGACTTTAATGCTTTGCGTTTTTTCTTCCCTAGTAGACCCATTAGTATTCCCCCATGTCGCAGTCACATTCATCAAGAATGAAATCTAATGCATGTTCGTAAACTTCATGACCTGATAACTCATTTTGTGCAAATTTCAAATAGGTCATTGTGGTGTCAGGGGAGACGTGCCCTAGTCGGGCTTGAATATAATCAATAGCTTTATCTATATTCATACCCTTAGCGATAAGTTGTTTGAGTGTTTCTACTGCATAGGTTGATCTTAGGTTATGCGGCTTATGCTCAAAGTCATAACCTAGACTTTTAGATACGGTGTTACGGATCTCACACCATCTAGCATTACTCGAAGATAATGAGTACGGCTTACCTTTATTATTTAGAAATAGATATGGTTCATCTGGGACCAATATAGAGTCGATAAATGCTTTGCATTCCTCAACGTTTTTCTCAATAGCAGTTAATGATCTAATTTTTTGTGAAGCGGTATTTACACCATCTTTCTCAAGCTGCTCATATTCTTGAATGACTTCCTTGCTTTTACTCACTGCTTTTTTGTACTTTTTTTTCCTTTTTATATAACGTTCACTGTTTAAATAATTGTGTAGTTGCAGCATAAGCCCAATTGGTACATGTATGGTTCGGTCTGGGTTGCCTTCCCCTTTGGTTTTGGTATTACTTTGTGAACCTATATCTATTGGACAATAACCAAGGCTACTATCTTTATCATTCGGTAAACGAATATGGCTATGCCTAAGCGTTAGCATTTCTTCTCTGCGAATACCTGTATGGCGTTCTAAAAGAAACATAAAGGCACTTTCCACATCAAGTCTTGCTACTTTTTGACTTCCATCAATAACTTTAATTACTTGTCGTTCTTTTCTAATAATGCGATCAACTTCTGACCACTCTGTAGTTGATAGAGGGATTAATGGTCGTTTGGTGCCGTCATTTCTCATATCACGGCCAAGCTTTAAACGAAGATCAGTTGTATGAACAACATGAGTTGAACTTGCTTGAATATTGTCTGACTTGTTTTCTAATTCAATACGTAAAATTTCATGCTCAAACGGTTTATTTTTAAACTGATAGCCTTTTAATAGATAGTGTTTATAAAAGTTAGTAACTACGCCAATGTAGCTATTACAGGTTGAGCGTGCTAGATGTTCATCGGGATCTGTGGATGTATATATTGCCTTAAGATATTTTCTGTATTTGTATGTAGGTTTTTCACTGTTACGAAATGGCATTTCATCCCATCTTATAGGGCGGTTTTGACATTGCTCACAGGTTACTTCTTTAGGGCACTCGCCTTGACCAATCGTTTGAGTTTCTAAAAAATGAAAATAATGAATAAGAGCTGTTGAATAAGTATTGGTATTTAAAAGTTCATCATTAACTTTTTTGTGTATTAAAAAGTTATTAGCGGCATCTAAATATTCGATATTGATAAGTTCGTTGTCTTGTCGGGTGTGCCTTTGAAGCAATGTGATTGTTTGTAGAGGAGAGCTATTGTTGATTAAAACTTTACACTCACCATGCTCATCTATGAATGCTTTAGGAGAGCCTAAGCTAAAATTTTTTATGGTATATCCAACAATCTCTTTTTCTACTGTAGGCACTTGATATTCTCCCATAAACTGAGTATCAACGTTACCATACACACGATATATTCACAACTTTTAAATGTGTAATAAAGTTATTTTAAGTCTAGAGTGTAATATTGCTCTTCTTTGGTTTCAGGATGAAGAAATACGGGAAAGTTTTTGCCAACTTGCGTAAACCCAAGGGATAGCATCTGCTCTGGAGTGGAGCTTACCACTAAATAGTCTCGCTCGATAACCTTCCGATTTAGCAGTTGGTCGCGTACGGCACCACCGACTAAATAAATTTCCACAATATATTCCACTTCTCGTTATTAACGTTGTGCCGATATTATATACCCGCAATCGCTGAATATGCAGGGGCATTTCAAAGTAGAAATGCTAATCATGGCACGAAGAGCTACTCTTAATTTTTTTCGATGTGTTTGAGGCTTGCATGTTGGATCTCGAAATTTTCTTATTGTCTCGAGTTTTAAAACGAATGTTCTTATAAGTTTTAGACTTGAGGTAGCATGTTTAAAGCGGCTATATTCAATAATATTTTATCAAGGAAAGTTATGCTAAAGGCGAGACACGTTTGCTTATTCATGTATTTCGCTTTATGTGCTTATGAAGTAGTCGCGAAGAAAGTCAGCGAATTGTCGGTTGTGACCGCTAACGGGCCGCCACATATTATCGAGGCGACAAATGGTGGGATCGACTTGGGTATCACACTTGCGATTCTGGACCAAATGGGCTTTAGTACTCAGACTCAATTTATGCCGCTAACCCGCGGCAAAATGGAGGTATTAAGCAAGCGCGCAGATGTGTTTGTGCCCACCTTTTTTGAAAAAGATGGCAATGGGCTTTTTGTTTCAGAGGCTATTATAGATTATCGCCCTACGTTTTTTACACTAACAGAACAAGGGCTTAGCATTGAGAAAGTCTCCGATTTAGCGACGAAAAAAATAGCGACCTTTCAAGGGGCATCTGGCTATTTTGGCGCTGAATTTTTATCTATGAGTCAGTCAAATCACAATTATCGAGAACAGTCGTCGATGTCTATTTTACCGCAGTTGTTAATCAAAGGACGTTACGATGTGGTTTTACTCGACTATTATATTTTCTATTACTTTTTTGCAGAAAGTGAGTTGGGGGATATTTATCAAGTTAAAGAGCATGTGCTCTTTGATTCAGTAAAGGCGCATGTTGGATTTAATGATGAGGAACTTCGAGATGAGTTTAACAAACGATTAGAAGTTTATCGTGACAGTGAAGCATATCGAGAAGTTATTCGAAAATATTTACCCCACTATTAACCCCAAGTTGTATCAATTATTATTCAAATCTGGCATCTTTAGCCTCAGCTTTTTCTTATCGAATGAGATATTGTCATTATGTATCAGGCTTTTTATGGCCTAAATGAAGCGCCATTTACTATTGCGCCTGACCCAAAATATTTGTTTTTAAGCCAACAACATCAACAAGCCATAAATCATTTGCAATATTGCTTAAGAGAAGGTGGTGGCTTTGTACTACTTACTGGCGAGGTAGGTACCGGCAAAACGACTTTAAGTCGAAGGCTGCTGGAACAATTGCCGGAAAATACTCAAGTTGCATTTATCTTAAATCCTACATTATCGAGTCAGGAATTGCTGGCGACCATTTGTGATGAGCTTAATATTCGATATAAGAAAACAGGCCTTACTCTTAAATATCTTACCGATAAAATTCAACAAAAACTGCTCAAAAATCATGAAGAAGACATCAATACATTATTGATTATTGATGAAGCACAACATCTTCAGCCAGAGGTGTTAGAGCAGCTTCGTTTGTTGACGAATTTAGAAACAAACACTCGTAAGTTGTTACAGGTGGTGTTAATTGGACAACCAGAATTACAGCAGCTTTTACAAAGAAGAGATTTACGTCAACTTGCTCAGCGCATAACGGCGCGTTATCACCTACTTCCTCTTACACGTAAGGAAGTAGCGGCGTATATTCAACACCGTTTAACCGTTGCTGATTGTGGTCGTCCTCTCTTTAACGGTGGGGCGATCAGCCTTATTCATAAAATATCAAAAGGCATTCCAAGGTTAATTAATTTGCTCTGTGACCGTGCGCTTACGACCGCTTATGGTAACAACGACTCAGTCGTCAATAGAAAAACCGTACTAACTGCCTCACAGCAAGCACTGGGAAGCGAGTATCACATTATGCCTTGGTGGCAAAAACCGCAGGTTTTGGCGCTTAGCATAGCAGCCAACTTAGTCATTGTTGTAGGACTGGCCTACTGGTTTGGTGGTGCAGGGCAGGTCATAGGAGCAGACTTGGCGCAAGGGCATGAACCTGATAAAACGGTGTCAGTTGAAACTAGTGATAAGCCAGTGGCATCTAACAGCGAAGTTGATGCACCTGCTAATGCTATTGAGCATCAAGCGACTTCAGCAGACCAGCAAGTAGCGGCGAAAACTAGCGAAGCATCTAGTGAAAATACTGGAGGTAAACAAACTACTCCCCCAAATAACACTGACATTGGTGCAAATGCAGAGTTACAAGCACGAATTGAACTATTAGAAGCAAAGCTAGCGCAGGAAGAAGCAAGCAAAGCGCGACAACAAAATGACATTACGACGTCGAGAGTAGAGCCATTATCTACAAATGGAACTCAAAGCAGTGATTCATTAGATTTCGACTTATCTCAGCTGGAAGGTGTTTCTGAAGAACTATTAGCGAAGTTTTCACAGGCAGTAGAGGAAACTGCTTATCAACAACCCGTTAAAGCTGAGCAGCCTGTGCAAGTCCCTTCTCTTGTGAACATGCCAGTTTGGCTGCAAAACCAAGTCCCTTCCATGCAGTTTGAAGTGCATATTTTTGCTACCGATGGCGCTGGCTGGGTAAGGGTAAATGGCAGAGAACGCTATGAAGGTGACATAGTCGCCGGTGATGTTAAGCTTGAGAGTATTCTGCAAGACAAAGTAATTTTATCGCTTAATGGCGAGCAGTTCACATTGCCTGCACTTTCTACTTGGTAAAACTCGCAGGCAATATGAAACTCAATACATAGGGTCATCAGACTCTAGTGATTAAAAGCAGTTTTGAAAAAGCTTAATAGGTTTAAGTTAAATTCCTCAGGGCGAATACATTTATCGATCTGTTCTTTGTAGTTCGATTGGCTCAAATCAATATCTTCAATTGGAATTGTCTGCGCAAGTCTTGCGTTGTAGAAGACTTTAACCATAGGTGACGTAGGCTTTTCTCTATTAAGCTCACTAATTAGACCTATTTTACCGCTGTTCAGTTGAACTAGCGTACCCACAGGATAAACCCCCAAGCATTGAATGAATTTTTCCACTAGCGCCTCGTCGTATGCGCTGTTGGTTTCTTGAATAAGAGTCTTGAAAGCTGCCGTAGGGTGAATAGCAGCTTTGTAGCATTTGTCAGAAGTCATTGCATCATAGCTATCAACAATGGCCATCATTCTTCCGTACTTACCTATATCTTCATCATCTAGTCCTTTCGGATAGCCACTGCCATCAAGGCGCTCATGGTGCTCCTTTATACAGGTCATAGTGATGTGTGAAATATGCGGTGTATCTTCGAGAATTTTGGCGCCCAGTGCGACATGTGTCTTTACAATGCTTTGCTCTTTTGGAGTAAGTGACCCAGGCTTGTCTAGTATTTCACTTGGAATAAAGACTTTGCCTAGATCGTGCAAAAATGCGCCTAATGTCAATTGCTCGATAACATCGCGATCGAAGTTTAAATGCTTGGCAAACATCGCCATTAAAATAGAGCAGTTTAGTGAATGCTCCATTAAATAATCGCTTTTAGAACGCAGCCTAGATAGGCAGGCTAGAGCATCTTGATTACGGAAAATAGAGTCCACCATTGCATCTGTAGTCTCTCGAACTTCTTCAGCGTTTAATGCTCTATCGGTTAACGCATTACTCAATATTTTACTCTGTAAATCTTTAGCACTCCCATACAGCGCTTGTGCCTGTTTAAGTTCGTCCTCCATGGGGATTTCAGGCTTTCCACGTACTTTATTTAATATTGAAAGTGGACTCGAGTTTATATTGGGCATCACTTTATCGACTTCTTCTACTGCTTTTTTTCTGCCTGGATCGATAATAACGCGTTTAATACCAGCGTCTTTAAGCTGCATTATTTTAGCTATGCTTAAAACATAGCCTTCTGATTTGAGAATAAACCCTTTATCTTGGTAGGAAATGGATTTTACGTACATGCCCGGCTTAAGGGCATCTATGGAGATTTCTTTGAAGTTTTGTTCTTTTGAATCGCTTGGCATCTAATTACCCTACACAACGGAATACGAAGTGACATGCTGAGTTAGATGCCTAAAGCGTTAGCCGCCAGCTAGGCGGCTACGAATAGTTATTGCCAGTTTGCTAATTTTGCTTCATAGCCTTCAATGACATCTAACTTCTTCAATGTCCAACCAACACAGTCTACACCGTTTTCTAAACAGTATTGATGAAATTTATCTAGTGAAAAAGTGTAGCATTTTTCTTGGAAAGAGACTTTATTATTAAGCAAATCAACCGTCAATGAGGTTTCAGTATCTTTTGCTAATGCAAATAACTCATTGATTTCTTCGTGACTTAGCTGCACAGGCACAGTGCCGATATTGATACAGTTTGCATAGAAAATATCAGCAAAGCTAGGTGCGATAATAACCTTGAAACCATATTCTTGCAGTGCCCATGGCGCATGCTCACGGCTAGAACCACAACCAAAGTTTTCTCGCGCTAACAAGATACTTGCGCCTTGGTACTGTGGCGCATTTAGTACAAAGTCAGGGTTTGGCTGCGTTCCTTCGCCATCTAGGTAGCGCCAATCGTGGAAAGCATGTTGGCCAAACCCTACACGTTCAGTTTTCTGAAGAAATTGCTTAGGAATTATTTGGTCAGTATCAACGTTTGCGACATCTAATGGCACAACTAAACCTGTGTGAGATTCAAATTTATCCATGATTAACTCCTAGTGTGCCTCGTTGATATTTTCTGAACTTAAATCGACAAATCGACCTTCAATTGCCGCCGCCGCAGCCATTTCTGGACTAACTAAATGGGTGCGACTACCGCGACCTTGACGACCTTCGAAGTTACGATTAGAGGTTGATGCACAGCGATCGCCTTCAGCTAACTTGTCATCATTCATCCCTAAGCACATTGAACAACCCGGTAAGCGCCACTCAAAGCCTGCGTCTGAAAAGATCTTTGCCAAGCCCTCTTGCTCGGCTTGTTTTCTTACGCGGTAAGAACCAGGTACAACAATAGCATCTACATTACTGGCTACGTTTTTACCTTGCTTCGAGAAGTAAGCGACTACTTTTGCTGCAGCTCTTAAATCTTCAATGCGAGAGTTAGTACAAGAACCGATAAACACTTTGTTGATGTCAATGTCAGTGATCTTAGTACCAGACGTTAAACCCATGTAGTTTAATGCTTTTGCACACGAGTCTTTTTCTACAGGATCGCTAAATTGCTCAGGTGCTGGTACGGTTGCATCAACCGAGGTTACTTGCCCAGGTGTTGTTCCCCAAGTTACTTGCGCTTTAATTTCACTGCCTTCTAACACTAGCTCGGCATCAAACTCTGCGCCTTCATCGGATTTTAATGTCTTCCAATCAGCAACGGCAGCGTCCCAATCTGATAACTTAGGGGCATACTCTTTGTGTTGTAAGTAATCAAAAGTTGTCTTGTCAGGAGCGATAAGGCCAGCCTTGGCACCAAACTCAATACTCATGTTACAAATCGTCATGCGCTCTTCCATTGATAACGCAGTGATTGCGTCACCACAATACTCAACTACGTAACCTGTAGCACCAGCGCTGCCAGTTTTACCGATAATGGCAAGGATAATGTCTTTTGCACTAATGCCGACACCGACTTCCCCGCGAACTTCAATTCGCATGGTCTTTGCTTTTGTTTGACGTAATGTTTGTGTTGCGAAAACATGTTCAACTTCAGATGTACCAATACCAAATGCAAGTGCACCAAATGCACCATGCGTTGCCGTATGCGAGTCACCACATACGATGATTTGGCCTGGCTGCGTAATACCAAGTTCTGGCCCCATTACATGAACGATACCTTGGTTTTTATGGCCGATACCAAATAGTTTGATACCGAACTCTTCACAGTTCTTTTCTAATGTGCGAAGTTGATTTTCAGCAGCAGCACCAGCAGCGGCTATATCTGCTTGGCGAGTCGAAATGTTGTGATCCATTACGGCGATCGTTTTGTCTGGACGACGTAATGCGCGACCGTGAAAACGTAAATTAGCGAACGCTTGAGGAGAGGTCACCTCATGGATTAAATGGCGGTCAACATATAATAGTGGCGTCTCACCTGGTGTGTCATCAACAACATGTCGTTGCCATAATTTTTCATATAAGGTGGTCGCCATGATTATGCTCCTTTAATTTGTTGGCAGATGTAGTCGCCAACTTCTTGTGTGTTTTTAGCATTACCGCGCTGCTCAGCCGGTAATAAGTCTGCAGTTAAGAAACCGCTATCTAAAGTGTTGGCAACCGCTTGCTCAATTGCATCAGCAGCTTCTGGTTGATTCAAGCTGTATCGCAACATCAATGCTGCCGATAGAATTTGGGCGATTGGATTAGCAATACCTTGACCTGCGATATCAGGCGCACTACCGCCAGCAGGCTCGTACATACCAAAGCCTGAAGCATTCAAACTTGCCGATGGTAACATACCCATCGAACCAGTAATCATTGCGCAGATGTCTGACAAAATATCACCAAATAGGTTGGGGCATAGCAAAACATCGAATTGGTTAGGAGCACGCACTAGCTGCATTGCTGCATTGTCTACGTATAAGTTTTCATAGCTAACATCAGGGTAATCTTTTGCGACTTCAGCGACTACTTCGCGCCACAAAATGCTGGTGGCAAGTACATTAGCTTTATCAACTGAAGTGACTTTATTCTCGCGCTTTTGTGCCGCTTGGAATGCTAAGTGAGCGATACGAGAGATTTCTCGGCGAGAATACAACATGGTGTCATAACCAGTTTCATCTTCACCTTCGCCGCGGCGACCTTTAGGCTGTCCAAAGTAAATATCACCGGTTAATTCACGCATTACCAACACATCAAAACCTGGCTCTGCGATATCAGCACGCAATGTTGATAACGATGCTAGCGCTGGCTGTAAGGTCGCAGGGCGCATGTTACAGAATAAATCGAAGTGGCCACGTAAGCCAAGTAAAGCACAACGTTCAGGTTGCTCTGTTGGTGGTAAGTTTTCCCACTTCGGGCCACCAACTGAACCGAACAAAATAGCGTCAGCTTGTTCACAACCAGCAAGTGTTGATGCTGGTAATGCTTCACCATGGTTATCAATAGCGCCACCACCCACATCATAGTCACTCATTGAAAGCGTGAAGTTAAACTTGTCTGCAACGGTAGCTAAAACTTTTTTAGCTTCTTGCATGACCTCTGGACCAATGCCGTCACCGGCTAGAACTGCAATCTTTGACATGATATTCCCTAAATATTAGCTATTTTTTCAATCGCTTTTTGTTCGCGAATGTTTTTTATTTGTTGAGCGCGATAGATGGCGTTAAGTGCTGAAACAAAAGCTTGTCCAGAGGCTTCAATGACATCGGTGGCGATGCCGTAGCCATGGAATTTACGGTTTTGCCATTGCACTACTAGGTTAGCGACGCCCAAGCCGTCTTCACCCGCTCCTTTATTCGAAATTTTGTAATCAGCAACTTCAATATCAAAGTCGATGCACTTTTTGATGGCTTGATATAAGGCATCAACAGGACCGTTACCTGTTGCAGATGCAACTTCAACGGTATCACCGATAGCGAACTTCACACCAGCAGTGGCAAACTCACCACTGCCTGATAATACATTTAAGTCTTCGATGCGATAATGCTCTTGGTTATCACTTTGCTGAATGTTGAACAGTAAGGCTTCCAAATCATCATCGAAGACTTGGCCTTTCTTATCCGCTAACTTCAAGAAATCTTGGTATAAGGTGTTTAAGTCGTAATCATTCTCTTGATAGCCCAAGCTTTCCATGCGGTGTTTAATGACGTGGCGACCGCTGCGCGACGTTAAGTTCAGCTTAGTCTTGCTAATGCCAACACTTTCAGGTGTCATAATTTCATATGTGTTGCTCGCTTTTAACATGCCATCTTGGTGGATACCTGATGAATGGCTAAAAGCATTGCCGCCGACGATCGCCTTGTTTGGCTGTACTGGCATATTACATAAGTGACTGACTAGCTTAGACGTCTTAGCAATCTCTTGGTGATTAATACCTGTGTGAACACCCAATAAATCTTGGCGTGTCTTGATGATCATTGCGGCTTCTTCAAGTGAAGCGTTACCAGCGCGTTCGCCAATACCGTTGACGGTACATTCAATTTGTCTTGCACCTGCTTGAACAGCAGCAACTGAGTTGGCTACAGCTAAACCCAAATCATTGTGACAATGGACAGAAATAACAGCTTGATCAATGTTAGGAACGCGATTAAATAGCGTATCGATAATGCCGCCAAACTCATGCGGTAGGGTGTAACCAACAGTGTCTGGTATGTTGATGGTGGTTGCACCCGCTTTGATAGCTTGCTCGACCATGCGACACAAGTTGTCGATGGGAGTTCGACCTGCATCTTCACAAGAAAACTCTACATCATCGGTAAAGCGTCTTGCATACTTAACTGCATGAATTGCCATGGCTTCTACGTCGGCAAAGTCTTTACGCAGTTTTTGTTGTACATGCACATCTGATGTTGAAATAAAGGTGTGAATTCTAAATTGATCAGCCACGCTAAGAGCGTCAGCACAGGCTTTGATATCAGCCTCTACAGCACGTGATAAACCACAGACAATCGAATTTTTAACTGTTTTGGCGATTTGTTGAACTGAGTTGAAGTCACCCGGAGAAGAAACAGGAAAGCCAGCTTCGATAATATCAACACCCAGTCGCTCAATGGCTTGTGCTATTTGTAGTTTTTCATGCACAGATAAACTGGCGGTTAGCGCCTGTTCGCCATCACGCAAGGTGGTGTCAAAAATGATTACCTTGTTGTCCATCATTCTTTCCTTTTTGTCTTTTAATAGTCGTCAATTAATATGTAGATAGAACCGTTGCTAAGAATTCGGGCATAAAAAAACCCGCGATATTAGCGCGGGTTTCATGGTTATTCGTTAGTTTCAAGCAACCATAGTTCGTCCGCGCAAAGTTATTGCGAGGAGGAGCTTAATAATCGTAATTTGTGTGTTTGTTGTGCGAATTACCACAGCCACTTACTCAGATTTAAGGTACTTAAAAAAACAACATATACTATTATTAGCCGATTTGAAGGGGAGAAGTCAACAAATATTTTTATTCATAATTGGTGCATAAAAATATTTGTTGAGTCTTCAGGGGGATTATCAATAGGCTTATAAGTTGTGTTCAATATTGATAAAGAAGTCTACGTTATTGTCATCTTCTATATCGTTGGCATAGGTTGAGCGGCTAATATTACCGCCAAGTGTGAAACGCCAATTCTCGTAACTGTATTGCACTTTTGAAGATAGCATAAGCATGTCTTCGGCAATCGGCGTGAGAGTGTTGCCAATAAGCGGGTTGTCAGGTGCCTTGTCGTTATTGTCTTTATTGAGTTGCAGCCAACGGAATTTTGCTTGGTATGACAAATCATTTTTCACTTCAGATATCGCACCAAAAACTACACTTGTCGCGTCATTCTCGTATAAGCTGCCTAACGTATGACCTTTGTAACGCATACCGGTCTGATAAATTTTATGCTCGTAGTAGCAGTCACCAATTGTCGATGTGCCATCACCATTATTGCCATCTCGACAAGTTGCATAAGTATCCGTCCACTCAGCAAAAAGGCGCCAGTTGCGTTCCAAAATTGATAAACGCGTGTCGATACCGCCTTGATAGCGCTCCTCACCCAGGATGCTTAGGCCACCTTTGCGGTCTCCATCTTCTGCAAATGCAGTGAAGTATAAGCCTAATGGCTGGCCCAGTAATTTAGTCGACCAACGTATATCGTAACCTGCCATTTGGTTGCCAGGCTCGTTACCAGCTAAACACTCTTCTACACTTGGCCCATTGCCACCACAGTTATCTTGTCCTTTTAGCACTCGCCAAAACGTATCTAAATCTTGTGGGCGACCATCACCACCCCATTGGGCTAGGCGAGTAAGTCCAAGTTCTAGGCTATCAATAGGCTTAAAGGTTAAACGAAAACCCCACAACAGAGTATCTTCCACGTGGCGCTCATCGTCCATTAACCCCATAAAGGTAGTCATTGTCCAAGGCACTTCATGCTCAGTGAAAGGCACGGTGATAGGTACCGAAGATTTACGGCTGAGGGCGAGTGCTGGAATAGGCCTCGCATTTGTTGAAAGGCTCATGCTGGTATCCCAACCTGGCCCCCACCATCGGTCTTGCATACCGATAGACACTACCCAGTTACCCAGATAAGTGGCTAGGTAACTACCATCGTAGCTAATATCATCACCATCTGATGGCGATGTGTTATATCGAGGCGAAATTTTTGCAGCGAATGAGTCTGTCAGAAAGCTGGTACTAATTTGCGTATTGTTGGCATCGCGATAGCTGTCGCCAAAACTGGAGAAGCGATTATCACCTGTAGCTGCGTTAACGATGATACGTTTTTCGCTGCGTTTTGCCATGTTCAAATTATGTTTAACATATTGATACGCGTTAAGCGCTGCATCATCTAGCGCATAAATGTCAGCTTTATCCAGGTCTTGTGCAATGTCATGCCACATAAGTGGGTAGGTGGTTGTCGGTGTTTGGATGACGTTGATGTCGGCTAGATACTCGATATTCTCTCGAAGAAAGTTATTACTGGTATCAACCCAAGGCTCACTAACCACAGGTAACGTTGCGAATCCAAGAGTTGTGCAAGTAAGTATTGAAGTAACTGTTCTTAATTTCATCCGACGTTCTTATTGTAATCCATTGCTAATTCTTTTTGAGATAGTGTATACAATGAAAACTTACACACTAAATCGCTATTTCTTAAATGCTATTGGTTAGCTAACTGTTATTTGGCAAGGTCGCCCAGCGCTTGTCGTAAAATGGTACTCGATGTATGAGTGGTGTACGGGAAGTACATGATCTCAACACCGACTTCGCCGAACTCTTTTTCTATTTGATTCCACTTTTCAGTGCCTTTCCAGTCGTCACCGACAAACATTAGATCGAACTTTAAGTTGTTCCAGGCTTCCATCTTGTCGTAATTAGTCTGTGGCACAACTTCGTCGACAAACTTAATAGCTTCGACAATATCCATGCGCTCATTAAATGGGATGATTGGCTTTTTATTTTTGGCCGACATCGACAATTCATCGCTAGTAACGCCAACAATTAAATAGTCACACTCTAGGCGTGCACGCTTCAACACATTCAAATGACCAATGTGGAACATGTCAAAAACACCTGTGGTATAGCCAATTTTTTTCATAATAAACCTTAAATATTGCTAGATTGCTAACGCGATATGACTAAGTAGAGCCATTACATGGCCTTTAATGGGGCGAAGTTTACCATAGCCATTAGTGACTGAGTAGATAAGCGGTGATACGCTCGCTCGCTTTGCCATCGAGCTTACCCGCGAGCTTTTCACTAAATGCAAGTCGTTCGGTTTCAAGCTGCTCTGGCTTTTGATAGTGGCTAGCTACTAATGCTTTGACTTGACTGTACTTCTTGGCATGTACCGCAATATCGGCATACTCACCGTAATCCTGATCCATGCGCTTCTTGAAGCGATAGCCGAAAATGCCTCTGTAGCTCCAACGAAGCTTCAGAAAATCACACCAAATAACAGGCTTATTCAATGCTGCAAATTCAAAAAGTGCAGAAGAGGCATCACTAATCAGTATGTCGGCACTAGCCATAAATGGAATCAGTGAATAGTCTTCAATTTTTGCTAAGTACACGTTCTCAAAGCTCGCCCAGTGATTAAGTAGCTTTTGCTGTTTGTGATATTTCTCCTTACTTACTGAAAAGTAATGAGGTTTGATAAGAATGTTGTAGTAACTAAATTCTTTTGGCCAGTTTTTAGGAAAACACTCAATACTACTAGGATAAAATGTAGGAGCATAAGCTAGTGTCGGTTTGTTACTATCTAAGCCGAGACTTGCCAAATCAAAACCCACATCTTCGCCGTTAATAATTGGATCAAGCTTGGCAAAACCAACATCGACAAAGGTATCGTTGGGATACATTTCGTTGAACCGGGCGGTACGATATGCGCCTTCAACAAACCTGACAGTCGTCGGCGTATTTGACTTCGTGTAGTAACTGGATTTAGGGCCAATGCCATGGCCAAGTTGTACCGATTTACTAACCCTGTGTACTTTTTCTAAATGAGGGTAGGCGTTTGCAAAAATAACCCAGTCCGCTTTTTTTTCAAGATAGTAGTCGGTTGCTTGATTTTGCTCGTCTACCCAGTGTGCAGTTAACTGCTCCTGAGTTACTATATTCTTGATAATGCTGTCATGAATGCTGTGGTAAAAAACAAACTCCACGTGGCACTGATGTCTCTTTAACTCGTGATATACCGGTAAGTATTGCGGTAAATAGTACAAGTGTAAAACATCAAATATAACGTGCATCAAAAAGCTCCAGACAACCTAAAACAGCGGCGGATAATAGCATAACTTGCCATATCTTGGCATCGGTTAGTAGACCACAAGATATTGAATTTGTTCTTTTGTTTGAAAGTTTTTTATTTTTGCTACAAAGAAAGGACGTTTTTGTTGCGGAGTAGCTTTTAACAAAGCGCACTCACCTCGTTTAGATTAAGTGCGCTTGATAGGAGGGGTTTTACTTCCAGCTGTCCATCGACGATCTTCGTCGAGATGCCAAACGTGGCAACAATAGCCCTAAAATAAGACCGATACCCATGACGATAGCACCATTGAAGAACCACTCTTTTTTGATGTCTAAGTCTTGGCTGCTTAGTTTAGCCTGCGTTGTACTTAGTTGGCTTTCTAGCGCTGTTATTTGGTTAGTAAGCTCTACATTTTTATTTTCGGCATCGGTTAAACGCACTTGTTGTTCGTCAAGCTGGCTTTTTAGCGTCGACTCGATATCTGAGTTTTCCGCTAACTGACCGTTAAGTTCTGCAACAACAAAGCGTAAGCCTGGCTTTTCTGAAACAAATTTGTCTTCGACCCAAGCTGTGCGTTCTTTATCGTCAATAATTTCGGTGTAGCCGTTGCGCTGTTCACCAGTTAATTTTACTTGTGTACCAGCATTAATACTGCCAACAATACGGTAGTTGTTACCAGCGCCAGAGTGCATATAGATGAAAAGTTCGTCGGAGATGTAGCCGTCAGTAAGTGTACTCGGCTCTTGTTGCGCACTTGCAGCAAAAGACAACGCTGTAAACGCAATAGCGAAAAGCTGCTTGAATTTCCTCATGAGATAACCAGTTGAAAGTCCGTATATTAATGGTTTCGATATTAGGGCTTTGTCGCGCTGAGCGCAAGCACCAAGCCGCAAATGGCTTGATTTCGGTTACTATTTGCTTATTTAAACATTGCTAAAGCTGAAAATACTTGCGTGTTAATTCGTGGTTTTGTAATCTAATTTTCTGATTTTTTATATGGTACTGCTGCGAACAGCGCCTAAATAACCGACATGTCGACAGAAATTGAACTGAAGTACTTTATTGAGGGTACTGACGTCACACCTAAATTTACTGCTTTGCTCGAGCAACACAGTTTTACTTTCTCACATCAATCAAAAAAACTAGCTAATACCTATTTCGATACGGCTGATCGCCAACTTCGAGCGTTAGATTTCGGATTACGTGTCAGAAAAACGCCAGATTATATTGAGCAAACCATAAAAACAGCAGGTGTTATCATCGGAGGTTTACATAAGCGCCCCGAGTACAATGTAGAAATTAACGAACCATCACCTAACCTGTCACTATTTCCGGCGGAAATTTGGCCACAAGGTTCTAACCTAGCGCAACTTTCTGCGTCTATCGTACCAATATTCGATACTAACTTTACACGCGAGAGTTGGCTTGTTGATATTAATGATGATGCTGGTTCACAGGTAGAAGTTGCTTATGACAGGGGGCTGATAACGTCGCAAGGGCAAGAGCAGATTATTAGTGAGCTTGAAATAGAGTTAGTTAAAGGCAAGCCGGAAGCTATTTTCGAACTTGCAGCGTTAATAATTGAACAATTCAATGTTTCAGTAGGCCAACAAAGCAAAGCAGCAAGAGGCTACAAGCTATGGCAATCAGGTGGTGTAGTCGAAGAACATGAGACTTCTTATCAATATCCACATGCTGATTTATCGAATGAGCTTTCTGTTGAGCATGCGTTAGTATCTGGTATGGAGCAGGGGTTAACGGCGCTTCAAAAAGCAATTGCCTCTACGCTCACCCAAACCTCTTTAGCGCACTTGAAACAAGTTTATGATGCGCTCTCATTTATTCAACATGGTGTACAGCTCTATCAATACATCCTTGCTGAGCACTTGTTTGAAGACCTAATTAAAACGACCACAGAGTGTATTGATTCACTTAGTTGGTTAGAAAATGCTATTCACATTAATGACTTAACGATTAAGTCCGGCAACTACCGGAAAAAACTTGAATACAGCAAACAGTTAATTAGTACGCTTAAAATTGAGCGCAGCCGCTTTCCTTCTGAAAACGCTATACGTGCTATATTGACCGGCCAAAAGCTCAATCATTTGCAGTTAACATTGCTGCAATTTGTTGTGTCGCCAACGGTAAAACCTTCAGAGAAAACGAAGCTCCTAAGTGATTTTGCCCACGTCCAACTTGATAAGCGATTGGCAGAGTTAAAACAAGTATCAACAGACAAAGCTGAACTTTCGCCGATAGAATATCTGGTTATGCAGCATCACCTCTACGGCAGTTTGCTGACCGGCAATTGGTTTAGTGGGTTATTTGAGTGCGAACAACGTCAAGACTACCGCCGTATTTGGTTGGATGTTTTTCAGGGGGTTGAAGAGCTTGCCGTCTTAGTGCTTTTGCAACAGCAATTGAAAGCGACAGAGGAAACACCAATGAAGTTAGTTCGCTGGTTAGAAAGTAAGATTGAAAACTTAATCGACGCCTTAAATCACTCGTATCAAACAGCGCTAACGGTTGAGCCTTATTGGCGATGATGTCTGGCATTCTAAGCCGCTGGCACAGAAAGCCAGCGCGCGCCACTATCTTATCTGCGCTAAGTTATTTAGCCCTTCTTATCTCCACAACATCAAGCTTTGCTGCGACATACTCACTCCCGCCAATGCCAAAGCGCCTTATTGGTGAAGTGCAATATCACTCAGTCATCAAGGGCGATTATTTTCAGGCGCTTGCTGAACAGTATAATGTGGGCTTTTTAGCCATGATGGCGGCAAACCCCGGTGTTGATCCATTTTTACCGCCAGACGGTAAAAAGCTCACTATCCCCAGTCAAATGTTATTACCTTACGGTGAACGCACGGGCATCATTATCAACTTACCTGAGTTGCGCCTCTATTACTTTCAGCCTGATCAAGCCTTGGTTCATGTATTTCCTGTCGGAGTTGGGGTGTTGGGGCTTGAAACGCCGCGTACGACAAGCTTGATTGGCGAAAAGCGTGAAAATCCGGTTTGGCGACCTACCGAGGAAATGAAAGCGCGTTACTTAGCTGAAAAAGGTGTAGTACTTGCCGATGAAGTAGCGCCGGGACCTAACAATCCTTTCGGTAAATACGCGCTGCGTCTAGGCACTAGTCAGTATTTGATTCATGGCACTAACCAACGCTTTGGTATTGGCATGCGTGCTAGTTCTGGCTGTATTCGCATGTATGACAATGATATTAAATGGCTTTATGAAAATGTGCCTCTAGGAACACAAGTCAAAATTTTGGATCAACCTGTGAAGATGTCGTACGAGGCGGCTGGCGTAAAGCTATTTGAAGTTCATACCCCATTATCTTCAGATACTGTTGAAGCACAGCTTAGGGCCCGCGAGGCAAAGCTGGATGCTTTTCTTAAAGATAAAGTTAAAACTCACCGCAGTGACATAGAGAGTGCAACTGGATTAGTAGTGCGTGTAACTCAATAGTGCTGCGAGATTACGCGCAATCGTGTTTGAGGCTGTTTAACGCTGTAATCAGGATAAATTTCCCCGAGTTCAGGTTATTTATTTCTTATAGGTAGCTACGACATTATCGATACGTGCATTTGTATCGTTAATTGCTGCTTCTAAAGACTTGAGCTTGTCGCCACTCATATCCGATTCTTTAAGGGCTTCGACATCTTTTGAAAGTGATTGTACTTGCGCAGACAGGTTGTCTATGCGGCTTGATAAGTGGTCCATATGCACATTATTTTGAGCACAACCTGAAAGGATAGCCAAACCGGCGATCGCGATAATAGTCTTCATTGCCATGTTTAATTCCATCTGTTTGTTATTAGTTTTTGCTTTAGGGCGCGCTGTTTAGCGCGAGGCTTACGCTAAGTCTTGATTTATAAGAACTTAATGTAACTGGTATTACAAAGCTCTTTGCCCATACGAGTTAGTATGACATAGCCTTTTATTTGTGCAATACCAAGGTAGTGTCTCAAAAAGGCATTTCAATTGAATGAATTGAGAAAATGGTAGATATGGCGGAAAGGGGAGGACTCTATAATTCGAAGCTTAAGGGTTCTTTTCGCTAAGTAACTTGTCGAGCTTTTCTTCTAACGATGCAACTTTAGCGAGTATCTCATCGTTTTGTTGGCGCAATTCTCGGTTCTTAATATTCGTGTCAGAGAAGCCTAAAGCCTTTTGTGCAAAGATACCACCTAGTGAACCAAGAATACCAACACCCAGGATAAACATTGAAAATACAGTGGCTTGGCCAGTAACAGTAACAGGGTATTCGTCGCCAAAACCGACAGTAGAGGAGGCCATTAGCATTAACCAGACAGCATCTCGGTAACTTTCAACTGTTGCATTTTCGGCCCCTAGCTCAGCAAGGTAGGTGATGTAACCAAGAGATAGCGTAAGTAAAATAAAGAGTGCAACTGCAAATAAAGAAATAACGCCTAAGCTGTAATTTTTAACACCAAATTCATCAACAGTGTAAAAACCAGACTTTTCAAAGATATTTTTTAGAACAATCATTTACTGCATTCCTTTGTTTTACTTTTCTGAGTGCTTATCTCTTTACCTATCGTGTGCCTTTTGCTGAAGTGTGACTAGTTATTGTCTTGTTGATCTTGAGCTTGCACATGAACAATAAGATCGTCCATTAATTTGCGCTTAATTTCAAGCTGCTGATCTGGGGAAAGGTTGTATTTTTCTGCTAAAACTTCGTAGTCTGCTGGAGAAAGGCTGACGGTCAAACGAGGTCTTTTAGGCCGTCTATTCGTGGGTAGTCCGAGTATCGTTCTAATTTGATCTGAAGGGCTCAGTCCAGCGTCTAATGCTTCTCGGCGAATAGCCATTTGAAAGTGCTCGTCCATATCAAAAGCCACTTGCACCGCCTTCATGGCTTTGACATTAGACTCCCATTTTTCTGGTATTTTTCTGCTCATAAATAGGGTTAACCTTAGCTACCTGGATACATATCAACAATATCTGTAGTCGGCCTAAACAAGGTTAAGAATACATCTGTATCTCCATCTTGCCAGACTTCCACATCAATGCCTTTAGTTTCCGCCTCATTATACAAGGTATAGAGTTCAAATTGTTCACCGGCATCACTGCCTTCATATTGGCTGATCTGTTGGCTGCGATTATCTTTGCGGTGGAAATAACCGATATTGGCAAAGGCTTGCTGTTGATAGTACTCGTCACTCCAATCTTGCGTGTGACTATTATCCCCGATGCGGTTTAGTGTGGCATTGCCAGGGTGGTCAAATAAAGTTGAGAACTGGTCTAAGTCGAACAATGCTTCGACGTCGTGATGCTCGATCTTTACTGAGAACTTTAAGTAAGTTTTATCATCCGCTTCAAGCGATAAAAAAAGCTCAACGTCGCTTTGGCCCGATAGAACCCATTCTGTTTGCGTGCGATGCTCAAACTCGTAGCAGTTTATTGCTGTTACTTGGAATTGTTGATCGCGCAATAGACTAGGTAAACCAAAACTATCTGACATCGAAATCATGTCGTTAAGTTGAAGGTCTTGGACTTTCGTCACTGCGCGTTGTTTTGGTTCGTTGCCAAACAGCTTCTTAATAAAACTCATTGCATATCCCTGACAACAGGCTTAAAAATCGTGTGGGGTTGTTAGCGGCTAAGTATACCAGAAATAAAAAAGCTCAGCCTTCTTTACCAGGTGAAGAACTACGTGAAGACTGAGCTGGTTGGAAACCTTAACCTTTGTTTTGTTTCGCTTTAATGCGGTCTAATACTGAGCTCGCATTGTTGTCTGCAGCGCCGATTCCCGCAGCTTTTAATTGTGCTTCTAAAGAACCGTCACCAGTTTCTTCTTCTAGCATCTCTGCAGCTTTCATGCGGTCATCAAACTTCTGCTGTTTCGCTTTAATGCGCTCTAACGAGTCTTTTGCATTTAATAGCTTAGAGTTGCTTGATGAGAAGTTGTCTGTAATAGCTGAAGTCGCTTTCTGCACGCTTTCAGTGGTCTTTACCATTGAAAGTTGACGTTTGTGCTCTTGAATTTGACGTTCAGATTTACGTACTAACTCTTTCAAACGGTTTGCGTTAGTTTCAAAACTTGTTAACGCCGTTTGTTGCGAGCTTAATTCAGTTTCTAAGCTAGCAATTTTTTCTGCTACCGCTAATGCTAAAGTTTCATCGCCTTTATCTAGCGCTTGCGCTGCATAACCTTCGTGCTCTGCAATTTCACGTTGTAAACGCTCAACTTCACGGCTTGCCGCCATTTGTTGCGCCATTACGTTTGTTAGGTCACGCTTTGCTTTAGTTAAGTGATGCTCTGCATCGCGAATTTCTTGTTCAAAAATACGAGTGCCGTTTGCGTCGACAATTGCTTCGCCTACTTCCGTAGCACCACCACGGACGGCTGTCATAATTTTCTTAAAAATGCTCATAATGTGCTCCTCAATGATGGTTAAACTAAGTAATCGCTCATGTCATCGATAATTTCGATGGCGTTGTTACTTAGTACCGCAAGTTCATGTTCAATATCGTCGAAAGTAGAACCAATCGATAGGGCGCCGAAAATAACGTATTTGTCGCCAATTTTAGAGAATGAAGATAACGGCATTGGAATACTCATTTCTAACATTGCAGTATGCATGTCATCAACTTTGTCTTGTTTCACTTCGTCACTACCCCAAAGGTAAGTGATACACAGTATTTGATCGTCTGTAACAGAAACAAAAATTGGGAGTTCTTCACGGCCTTCAACGGTAATTTGTAGTACATCGACATCACCTGTAATTGGCTGGCAATCAAAAACCATCCCGGTCTCAGAGTTATCAGCTAGCGCATTTAGGTGATTAGCTATCTTATGAATATTCATGTTTATCCTCATGGTAAATAAGTAGCAAAGTGGCGGTCCCGTCACTGGTTGCTAATCGACATATTATGTCAATGGTTATAATTTAGCATCGCGACATAATATGTCAATAGCGATACCCTAATTTATTTTGATCTTTTTTAACCTTGTTCAAATCTATGGTGAAATACCTTGTTGATCTCGCCATGCTTTTTGATGAAGCTGGTAGATAGTATGACTACCTAAATAATTAATACCAATTTCATTTTTGTTAAGAAAAAAGTCACTAGGAAAATTAAACGCGCTGCGAATTATCGGCATTGTTAACCATGTGTGCTCAACGGGTAATGCGCTTAGTCGCTCAAGTCGCTGCAGCGGAGACAATCCTTTCTTGCTGGCAATTGTCCAGCCCCATTCGCCAAAACTGGGGACATTGTCGTGATATTGCTCAACGTTTAGAAAGTTGGCTGCCGCTAATGTATTGCCGATGGCAATAAAAGAGTCTTTTGCATGATATGGACTCGTTGATTGAATACCAATGACACCGTCTGCCGACAACAGCTGATTCAGCCGCGCGTAAAAGTTCACTGAGTAAAGCTTATTCAAGTCTGGATGACTAGGGTCTGGCAAATCCACCAGTATTGCGTCGTATCTTTTTCGGTTTGCAATAAGGTCATCGATAGCCAAAAACGCATCAGCCCCAATAACCTCTACTTTATCTGACGTTAAACTAGATTGGTTTAAACTGGTGATCTTTCTTGCCAAATCTTGAGGTAAATGCTTGTCTGGCTCTGCGAATATGTCCAGAAGTTGCTGGTCTAGGTCAACAAGTGTTACTTCTTTTGCGCCCCAATTCAGCACATCACGAAGTGCTAGGCCGTCGCCACCACCAATAATGAGTACTTTGTCGGTACGCGCTGCACTTGCCATCACTGGGTAGACTAAGTAGCCGTGATAAATTTCTTCATCCAGAGAAGAAAACTGCAATCTGCCATTTAAGTAAAAATTAATAACTGATTCATTTTCAACGCCCATATTGCGTTCAGTGAAGGTTAGTTGTTGGTAACGCGTTTTATCTGAATAAACCACCTTATCTAGATACAAGAGATTGTTCATTTGATTCAGCCAATTATTCCCTTGCTGAAAAATGATTAACATCAAGATTGCCAAAACAACATGAAGCGACACTAACACTTTTCGCCATTTAAGGTGGGCCCAAAAGCGGCTGATAAAGACACCACCTGCGACGAGATTAAGTCCTGCTGTTATCGCTCCAGCCTTACTAATATCAATGGCCAATAAGAACAACACCCAAATTGCCGCACCAACACCAGCACCAATATAGTCAGCGCCGTAAATCGTACCTAGGTTGTGTTGCAGATGCTTTTGGTGGATATGTTCGCGAATCTTGGCGATTAGAGGGATTTCCATCCCAATAAAAAAGCCAAGTAGTGCGCCGAATACGTAAGGTAGCTTAAGTGCAAACCAGCTTAAACTTTTAAATATACCACCGCGGGGGAGTGCATCTGGCGGCATATTGAAGGTATCAGCAACGAGCTGGGGTAAAAGCTGAGTGATGGCTATTGCTCCACCAATGAACAGAATCGCACTGCATCCAAACAAAGCAATAATAACCTCTAGCCAAACAAAACCATTAAATGGGCATTTTATTTTGCGGGCGGCAAATGCACCGACCCCCATGGCGACAATCATTAAGCCAATCATGGTGTAGATGGTACTTTCCATTACCCCAAGCACTCGGCCGGCATAGTGCGAAAGCAGGTATTCGTAGATAAGTCCACAGCCCGCAAGAAGTGCCATGGTAAGAATTAAAATCGTATCGTCGACTAGGACACGACGTTGATGAGTCATGAAAAGCTTTCTCTTAAAATTCAGGCAATTAATCGGTTCGTTTCAAGGTGAAAGGCTAACCGAGCCTAATAATAAAATAGCCTAGCAAATTGCTAAGCCATTACTGTCGTTACGAATGAATACTAAAGTGTCACCGATCTTGAACGGACTTCTTTGTATTCCTTTACGCCATTAATCCTGTAAGGATAAGTGCAATTGAGACACTGATGGCCATTTCAATTGCGGCAACACCGATGTTGTGTTGTTGGTCGACTTCCTCAACCAAGTTGATACCCCATAATACAAGTTTCTTAGCAATGAAGGTTAAAATAGTAACGAGTATGGTCATTACCACACCGAATACTAACCATCCAAGCAAGTTGATAATTAGTGTGTCTGGGCTGTAGCTAAAGAAGTAGCTTGCCGCAGTTACCGCAAGTGCGGTACTAATCACTTGGCCAGCATAACGAATAGCCAGAGCTTCCTGTCCATTTGAGAAAGCTTCTTGTAGTGAATCACCTTGATTGTTCTTCGCATACTGTCTTTCTTTGATACGGGTAGCAACAATTAACATTGCTTGAGAAACAACAAAGCCGCTAACAATCGCCACTAAGGTATTCACGTCGACACCGTACACCCAAATTAGCACGGCACGAATAACAATCGCTGTCGCAATAGCACTTGCAGCATCAACGATGCCGATGGTGACATTCCCCGCTTTGATAAGTTCTGTTTTATTGACTTCATTTAGTGCTATTTTATCGTGAACGAAGCGGCCAACTTTGATGAGTACCAAACCTAGTAAGCCATAGCTAAGCATGCCAATGATTTCCATGCTCAGGCTTTCCGCGGTTTCACCGGTAATAGCGCCGTTTAACACAATACCGAGCGCAGCAATTGAGCCGGCGACACTGATACCAAACGCGAAGTTGTCTTGTTTTGATAGCTCATCGGTGGTGTCGACATTTGCTGTGACCCCCGAAATAAAACGCATAGCACTTAACAGTACAATCGCGATAACTAAATCGACAGCTAAGAAAATAAGTAAGTCAGAATTTAGCGCAGTAATTTCTAATAAGGTATTTAACATTTTTATTCTCCTAACAATTATTTACCACGACGAAATCCGCGTGAGGTACTACTACTGCTGTCTCTAAAACTCGCACTTTTGCCATATTTTGAGCTGGTTGTTTTCTTGGCATAAGTACTTTTATTTCGATTGTTGCTTTTGAAGCGGTTAGCACTCGTTTGTGCTGTTTTACTTTGGCTTGAAATGCCCGATGCACCGCTGCGATTTTTGCTGTAAGCGCTATTAAATTTCTGGCTGCCACTTTGGAAGCTCTTGCGAGTTCTATTTTCTACTTGCGTTTGCTTGCGCAACTGCGTTGGTGAACTGTAGCGTGTTCTGCCGTAGTCGTGGTAATAGCTGTAGTTACGGCTGTTGCCCCACGTATGATAATAAATGCGGCGCTTGCGTTTGCGGTCAAATGCGTCATCAATATCCAACACATCATCTAAAATGCGGTAAATACCATACCAAGCCCAAAACGACATGCCATTGCTGTCTGTTTGCCATTCGCCATAGGCAGGGTTACCGATTAGTTGCTCGCCGACACCAAAGTTCTGAGCATTGTTGGCTGCCATACTTTGGGCTTTAGACATCGAATTTACACGCGGCAATTCGCCATTCGACATATCGGCTAATACATTAAGTGGGTCACTTAACGCATCCGAATAAAGCACAGGATCTGCTGCTTGATATATATTAAGCAACTCATCGAAGCGTGCTTGTGGACTGGCAAACATCTGCGGCTGATTCTTAGCTGTGTTTATGCGGTCAAGCAAGGCTAAATACATCGGGCCATTAACCGTGGCGTCTTTTTTAAATTCATCGGCCAGCGTTATTAATTGCGGAGATTTTTCGGCAATATGGGCAGCATACTGATTAATGAGTTTGGCGTTTCTAACATCGCCGCGCTCAATTAAATCACCCAGTGCCTGAACGCGTTGTTCAGTGACGGGAATTTGCGCCTCTATTTGTTCTTTTACAGGATCGCCGCATCCTGCGAGTGTGAAGGTAATCGCGATTATCACGAATTTGAGTAATTGCATTTGTGCCATCTCATCCTTAAAAATGCTATGGTTATCATTCATTAATAACACTGTTGACATAATATGTCCACCTTAAGTAACGAGTCAGTGTTATTAATTAGAAGACAACTCGATTAAATCATTCCTTTGGCCAATATTGAAGGGAAAATTATGACTATTTGTGAAGGTCAGCCTTTAACGCCTGAACTTGAAGCATTGGCGGCGCAGCGATTCTCTTACCTAAATGAAAAGTTTAATGACCAGTTATTGTCGCTAGACACTCCAAAGCAAAACACTATCCGCCGAGCATTTGCATTGAGCGACTTCGTATTTCGGGCCACTGAACAAGCATTCGAGCCAATGTTAGCTTTGTTTAACGAGACAGATTTCACTTCTGAAGATCTGCCTAATTACCGCGCGTTGTTATCGGAGATACTTGCAACATGTGAGACCGAAATCAGCTTACATCGTGAGTTACGCATTTTTCGTCTAACAACCATGTCACATATTGCTATCGCAGATATGGTGGCAAATGTATCGCTCCAGTCGTCATTAAAACGTTTGTCGGTATTGGCTGATGAATTGATTTTAGGTGCGCTTGGTTGGTTAACTGATTTTTGCAAAGCCAAATGGGGCACTCCAACTAATGCTGAGGGTCAAGAGCAACAATTGCTAGTTTATGGCATGGGGAAACTTGGTGGGCACGAACTTAACTTTTCCTCGGATATCGATTTAATTTTTGTCTACCCAGAGAGCGGTGAAACCATAGGCGCTCGAAAGTCACTCGACAATCACAGTTACTTCACGCGATTAGGGCAGAAGCTTATTGCTGCCCTTAATCAGCAAACGGCAGATGGTTTCGTTTATCGTGTCGATATGCGCTTACGTCCGTTTGGCGATAGTGGTCCTTTGGTGCTTAGCTTTGCAGCCCTTGAAGATTATTACCAAGAGCAAGGACGTGACTGGGAGCGTTACGCCATGCTGAAGGCAAGGCCAATAGGTGAAGGTGATTACCAAGAGCAACTGACCGATATGCTGCGTCCATTCGTCTATCGTCGGTATATAGACTTTAGCGTGATCGAAAGCTTGCGAAAAATGAAGTTAATGATCAGCCAAGAGGTGCGCCGCAAAGGACTGAAAAACAATATTAAGTTGGGAGCGGGCGGTATCCGTGAAGTTGAGTTTATCGTACAAGTTTTTCAACTCATTCGCGGCGGGCGAGTCAAAGCGCTGCAACAACGTAACTTGCTAACGGCACTACCGCTATTGGTTGAGCATGAGGTTATTTCTCAGCAAAGCGAAAGAGCGTTAGCTAATGCATATTGTTTCCTTCGTCGCGTAGAGAACATTCTGCAAGCAATTGATGATAAGCAAACGCAAACACTGCCATATAACCCATTGGATCAAGCCCGAATACTCTCAATTTTAGGATACGCTGATTGGCAGACATTTTTAGCTGAATTACAACATCATCTTGACCAAGTGCATCAAGAATTTTCGCTATTAATTGGTGAAGAAGCGCCGAATCACGAGGATGTTGAGAGCAATTGGCAATCGCTTTGGGATGCCATAGATAATAGCTTCGCGAAGGATGACGATCTCGTTTGGCAACAGTCTATTGCGACTAATTGGCAAACGGAAAAAACGTGGCAGACCCTAGCAGATTTTAAACTCGAACTAGAGAAACGCGCTGTTTTTCGACGAGGTAGACAAGTCGTTGATAAGTTGATGCCAAGAGTGCTTTGGCGAATTCATCAAGTTGAGCAAAGTGAACAAGTGCTGCCAGATGTACTTAATGTGCTTAGCAAAATTGCCAGCAGAACGGTTTATTTGGAGCTTCTTTACGAAAATGAAGGAGCTTTGTTACAACTGATTAGCCTTTGTCAGAAAAGTGCGTGGATTGCCGACTATATTGCAAAGTTCCCGATATTACTCGATGAACTTATTGATCCTAAGTTGCTTCATAATCCGCCAGCGTTAAGTGATTACGCAAAAGAGCTTCGTTTAGCCATGTTGCGTATTCCTGAAGATGATATTGAAACGCAAATGGACGGATTACGACAATTTAAGCAAGCACAACAACTACGTATTGCTGCTGCCGATGTAAGTGGTGTGTTACCTGTCATGAAAGTGAGCGATCACTTAACTGCACTAGCCGAAGCGATCATGGCAGAAGTTATAAATCAGGCTTGGCAGCAACTGACGACTCGTTTTGGTCAGCCTAAATCGACTGTTGGCATCGATCACAAAGGCTTTGCTGTCATAGGTTACGGCAAGATGGGAGGCATTGAACTTGGTTACGGCTCTGATTTAGATCTCGTTTTTATTCATCAAAGTGCACCTGATGATGTAACCGATGGTGAGCGAGAAATTTCAGCTACACAGTTTTACGTTAAGCTTGCGCAGAAAATCATGCATATTTTCAACACCCGAATGAGCAGTGGTATTTTGTATGAGCTAGATATGCGCTTGCGCCCTTCAGGCAACTCCGGAGTATTGGTTATTCACGTTGATTCATTTGCTGAATATCAACATGAAGAAGCATGGACATGGGAACACCAAGCACTCGTCCGTTCACGTGTAATTTATGGTTATGACGCCATTATTGCTCGTTTTAAAGAGGTGAGGCTTGATATATTGGCGACCCCGAGAGAACAAAAGGCGTTGCAAACGGATGTCATAGATATGCGTGACAAGATGCGCTCACATATTGATACGTCTACCGACGAACTCGTTGATATTAAACACGGTGTTGGTGGGTTAGTAGATATCGAGTTTCTAGCGCAATATTTGGTATTAAACTATACCAAGGACTTTTCTGACGTAGCGACCTACTCGGACAATGTCAGGATCTTTGAGCAATTAGCGTCAATAGGTGTACTAACGAAAGAGCAAGCAACAAATATGATCGATGGTTATTGTGGCTTACGGAATGTCGGCCATAAAGCGACACTCATGAATGAAAAAACCGTAATGTCAGCTGATAGGTTTGAAGGTTTTGCGAAACCTGTCATTGCACTATGGCAACAGTTTTTGTCCTCTCAAGCTTAACCTAAACATTTTAACGTTAAACATTGAGCAAGGCTTTTGGGCTTGGGAACAAAAAAGGCAAGCTATACGCTTGCCTTTTTATTTTAAACTTGAAGAACGCTAATACCTAGGTGATTAGCACTTGGCTTGTTAACTTCTTATTGAGTAATTTCTCGCTCTGTGCCTTGTCTTTTAGTAGCGTCTCGCATTGTTATTTGGAGGTTCTGACGTTAGCAAGCGGCAGTTCTTTTCTAAGTATTCATAGGGGCCAGATTGGAAAACGATGGTGCGTTGTTTGTAGCAGAAATAGACGTCAACACCTTCTGGGAAGTGGCCATTGATACCAATACCTACTTGATAAGCCGTTTGCAAAACATCTTTATTGATGCGAAACGGATTCTTAACCAATAGATCTTTGTTTAAGCGCCAGATAATCTCTAAGCCGTCTTTCTCAGCATACTCGATCATCTTTTGTAGTAATGTTTGACCTTCTCTAAATGGTCTTGACTCAATGTCGCCACGCCAATTTGATTTCAAAGGACGTGTTACCATAGCTTTTGCCTCTAAGAGCTTAGTAATATCGCCTTTGGGCTCCGATAAGTAAACTACGCCATTGCGGATTTTAGGACCATCATCATCTTCATCCATACCGCGTAAATTGGCATAAAATGTCGATAAACCTTCAGCGGCTTTATTCGAGGTTTTTAAAGACGCTTTCGGTTGCAGTGGTGTGTCATCGATGCTCGACTGTTGTGCTGCCCCTTGAGCTGAAGTAGCTGCTTCTTTGTCGTTTGATGTTATTACATCGCCGGTGAGTGTCACAAGTAACTCTTGGTTTGCCAGCAAAAAATACGCAGCTACAGCTAAAATAATGGCAAAAATGCCGTTGCGAACCCAAAAATTCATAACATCAATTCAACAGCGGTTAGCAAATAATTAACCCACCATACTGAAAACTCACTATTTATACAATGATGGATCGCTTTTGTTAGGGCGTGTTTTAAAGCGACGATGTAGCCACATGTATTGTTCTGGTTGCGGTAAAATCGCTTGTTCAATCGCTTTATTTAGCACTTTTAAATCTGCTTCATCGTTGTCTGATGGGAAGTTATTAAGTGCTGGTTTTATCTCTATGGTGTAACCTGAGTTATCTGCGTTACGTGATGGAATGACCATATGACACTGAACGTTTCGCTGGCGCGCAAATATGAGTGTGCCTGTTGTTGTCGCTGTTTGCTCTACATTGAAAAATGGCACAAATAAACTGCGATTTCTCCCGTAATCTTGGTCAGGCAAATACACACACGTTTCGCCATCTTTTAATGCCCCAATAAGTCCTTTAACGTCACGCTTACCTAGCATGTATTTGTTCGATCGGCCACGTCCTCGAAACTGGAAGTACTCCATTAATTCGTTATTGTGAGGACGATAAAAAACAACCATCGGATGGGCATAGCCAATGCCACGACAGCAAATTTCGACACTTAGGTTATGAATGCCGAGAAGTAGAACACCTTCGCCATTTTTTTGTGCGTTTTCAATATGCTCAAGACCGATAACCTTTACGTGTTTCTTCGCACGCCAATTTGGCCACCACCAGCCCATGCCAGTCTCAAGCAATGCGACACCAGTATTTTTAAAGTTTTCTTTAACCAGCTGCTTTTGTTCATTGTCTGGCATATCGGGAAAGCAAAGCGCGATGTTTCGCTCTGCAACACGTTTGCGGCTTCCACCAACTTTGTAAAGTAAACGACCGATTACGCGTCCCAGTCTCAATTGCCACTTAAATGGTAACCAAGAAATTGTGTACAAAATAAGAACGCCAAGCCAAGTGAGCCAGTATTTAGGCAATAAGAATGACGTTTTAAAATTTGGCTGGAGGACTTTATTTCTGCTCACGTGAAAACCTCGAGTCGTTTGAAAATAGGCGCATTATATCCAGTTTGATGACAATGACAAAACTAGATGCTTACTTTTATTGTTAGCTATTTTCACTACCTTCCATATTTCCTCCACAATTCTCAGGTATTGATCGCCAGCTAGGAGATAGCTCATTTTTTACGTCAGTTGGTGTGTTATCAATTGGTAGCTAACTGAGGTCATTTTTAAAGTGTCGTTATCAAGAATAAGAAAAACAATAAGGAAAAAACAGCTGGATAAACGAAAATGCGCTATGCGGAAAATTGCTAGTGTTGCAGGAATATTCGCCGCCTTAAGTACAGCTCACGTGCATGCCCATTCGCAGCAACGTCACCATAGCGGAAAGGCGACATTTAGCCAAAATTTGTCTAGCTTGATGAATGCCAAAAAGAGTACAGATTCTTTCACTCAAATCACAGCTTACAATGCGTCGTCTGATGAGAACTCTGTTGTCGTCGATTTGAGCTATCTATTTGACGGCGATTTAAATGACGCAGCAGGCGCTTACGATCTTTAATTAAAAGGTGAGCAAATGCGCTGTTTCGAGTCGGTGGGTGATGGGCAGGTATTTGCACTTAGCGACCAGACTTGGTTGGAGTTATCAAGCGAAATGCAAGGTGATTTTCAAATCGATAAATCGCTCTATCTCAGCGTTGACTTTTTGTTTAAGGATACTGGGGAAGACGAAAGTGTTCGCGTCATTCTAAGTAACAAAGATTGGTCTTATGATACTCCTGGTTTAGAAATAACCGCTTTTAATGAGAAAACCGCATGGCAGCCAGAAGGGTTTATCTTTCTTCAATTTAATATCGGTGTAGGCATACGAGAAATTGCGACACGCTTTTTCGATTTACCAATGGATGAGTGGCATACAGCTACTGTTTCGCTCGATATAGAATATGGTTTAGTCACATTCAGCGTTAACGGGCGTGGCGTTACTAAATCACTCACGGAAAGCGAAGGTGGGGAGCAAGTTGACCCGTCAAGTTTTATTGCATCATTACCATCAACGCCATTTAGAGTCGGTGCACATCAATCTTCTTCTCTAGGTGGAGAGCCTGAATGGCAACATGAGTACGATGTTGAAATCGGCAACCTTACCACGAGCAACCTAGCGAAAACTTTAGTCGATAACCTGATTTTTCAATCCCCAATCGCGGCAGGCAATATAGATGTTGTCAAAACAACGTTGAGCAGCTTAGCTGATCATTTGGCTGGTGAGGCTACCCTGTCTTCAAGTGAACTTAATGATGCACTCGTGACTTTAAGGGCCAACTTAAACGGCACGGACTTAAATGATTTTGCGAGTGAGGCTGAAAGGTTTGTTTCATTGCACGGCGAAAAATACGGTGCACTATACAAAATTCAATACCGGAATAATGTTGATAACGTTGTTTATGATGACTTAGCTGACATTCCTAAAGCGTACGTTGAGCTTGGTGTTTGGATGCTCAGCAGCGGTCTTACTACTGATAATGCTAGCGGTGCTGCAGGCATCGTTTACGCAGAATATACAGAGTTCTCTGGAAGCTTATCAGCGACGGCAGAGCGAATCACCGAACAAACAGCAACGATCCGAGCGCAATATATACGTGACCCAGGTTACGTGATGGGAGGTATGAAACAGTCTCCTGATAGCGAACTCGCCGCTTACTTATACCGACCAACCGGGTTTTATGCACCTGCTGGCGAGGTAGTGAGAGTGAAGGTCGAACCAACATTGGTTAACTCTGGTTTGCATATTCGGGTTGGCGCGCACGCAGATAATCACATGCAGCTTAGTTCGACAAGTCGATTTCCGCTGTTAAGTGTTGACTATAGAATCGAGTCTGAGTCATTTGAAGTGGTTAATCCGCTGGGTAGAAACATTTATGTGTTGGTACCGCAGGATATTGATCTCGGCTGGACAGATGTTACGTTTAGCGGAGCAGTGAGAGCTCCTTATTTTTCAACACGAGAAGGGCATCAAACTGCAGCAAGTGAGTGGTCATCGATTCGTCAGCAGCAGGGTTTATTCACAGATTTTGAATCTGACAAATTCATGATTACGGTACCTACAGCTCAGCTTCAATCGTTTGATCAGCCACAGCAGTTGCTTGAGCACTGGGACGAGATTATGGACATGATGCAAGTGCTGCATGGTAGGCCGTTAGAACGGTCTCGAGCAGAGGCATACTTTCTTGATGCGTCTCAATTGGTTATCGGCTCTTTCCCTGGCGGCTACTACACTCCGTTTGCCGCATTAAATTTAGATAGCTGGGAAGAAGATGAAGGTCTTCTAGTGATGCTTCATGAGCTTGGACATCAACATTACGGGCGTTTTATTCTTGATGGCGAACAAGAGTCTTATGTTAACGCACTAGACGCAGCTGTGCTCAGTGAAATCTTTGGTTTAGATTTGGACGAAGCACTTGGCTATTCGGGGTATCAAAAGTTTACACGTACAGATGCGGCAATCGATTGGGTGGTCACGCACAACTTTAGGAATGGCAATCCGATAGGCTACGATCCAACAACAGATTTTGAACCCATAGAAACTTCATACCAAGCTCGTGGTCATGCGAACTACTCAGATATTGCTGATATCTTTGATGGCTGGGATGCTCTAGGTGATACCTATCGTGTCTTCTATGAGCAAGACTTAGCGTCTGGTAACCCTCCAAATATTCAGCTGGGGTTAACGCATGATGAGTTCTAGGCTGTAGGGTCAGGTGCCTTACAATGTAACTTAGCAAGCTTATTTCATTTTTGGGGCATCCAACCGAGTGAATCGTTAGCGACTGAATTGAGCATTTTACCTGCTTGTGAAGGTGCGAAAGAGCGCATAGTTCACTACTTAGACAATGCACCCGGCACGAATGAAGATCTTGTACAATTTCATAGCGACAAAACAGCTGTTGATCAAGTACAGTTGAAGTTTCAAATCTATGACCTGCTACTACCAGCATTTGACGTCAGTTACGGTCAGCAGATTCGTACAGTCGGCGCTGAAATCCTAAACGAGTACTTTGGCGTAGCTGCCGATAGCGCACCTAGCACTCCACAAGTAAACCATGCAGAGTTTAACTTTGACTCTACGATTCGAAATGATGTGTATTTCTCATGGCAAGAAGCCGTTGATTAGCAAGGTAAAACGCTTAAATACAGTTTTGTGCTAAAACGCGGTGATACAGGCGAAGTAGTTATAGCGCGTCCTTGGCTCGAAAGTAATGAGTTCACCATCGATGGTGATGTTTTTTACCAACCACTAAAAGCTGATATCGATGCAGGCAGAAACATTACCCTAGTACAGCAAGTCACCACGTCAGACACATTTACCGTTGTGCAAAGTGATGCGACTAACACTGAATATACATTGTTAACTGGCAGTGATGGCGACGGCTTGAGCGATGAACAAGAAGCATCGCTTGGCACTGATCCTAATGTTGTTGATAGCGACGGTGATGGTGTTGAGTATTTCCTTAAGAATACTGGCCCTGTCCCAACTGGAAACTCAGGCGATAATGGTGACAGCTCAGGCTCTGATGGAAGTGGCTCTGATAGTTCTGACGGTGATAGCCAGACTCCTGTGACACCAGCGACACCCGTAGAGTCTGATTCTGGTTCAGGCGGAGGTGGTAGTTTGTGGATATTAAATGCCTTACTGCTAGCACTAATTTCAATGCGTTATTCAAAGTATTTACGACGCAAATAGCCTAATTGATGTATCAGTGTATAAAGCGGAGCCCATTTGGTTCTGTTTTTTATGGGCTCTTGATTGGAGGCTTTGAGTAATTCTTGATTTAACGCAATAAGCATATGGGGAAATTAAGATTTTCCGCTCCTGATATTTTCATTACATGGTAAACTACTGGTATTACATATTTTTTGGACCATAGGATGAAACTAGATATTCTTGCTTTTAACAAAGCTCGTGTCTTGGTTGCTGGCGACATTATGCTCGACAGATATTGGCAAGGCCCGACTCAACGTATTTCTCCAGAAGCCCCTGTTCCTGTCGTTAAAATAAACCACAATGAAGATCGCCCAGGCGGCGCGGCAAATGTTGCGCTTAATATTGCATCCCTTGGTGGGCAGGTGACATTAACTGGCTTAACAGGTGAAGATGAGGCAGCGTCAACGCTGGCTACTCACCTTGAAGCTGTCAATGTTAAATGTGCATTTAGCAAGCAAACAGAAGCACCTACCATCACTAAACTGCGCGTGGTAAGTCGTAACCAACAGCTAATTCGACTGGACTTTGAACAGTCTTTAACAGCGTTAGACAAGCAAGATTTAAACGCGCAAGTGAGTCAGCAACTCGCTAATCACGATGTATTGCTCTTATCTGATTATGACAAAGGAACACTGTCTGACGTGCAAGCGCTGATTCAAGCAGCAAAAGCGCAAAACGTGCCAGTGCTAGTTGACCCTAAAGGTACGAGTTTTGAAAAGTATCGAGGCGCAACATTGTTAACGCCAAACCTTTCAGAATTTGAAGCGATTGTGGGTGCCTGTGCGAACGAGCGAGACATCGTTGAAAAAGGAGAGAAGTTGCTCAACGAGCTTGATCTTCAAGCGCTACTCATTACGCGCAGTGAACAAGGCATGACGTTACTGCGTCGAGGCCAAGAAGAGTTCCATTTACCAACACAAGCGCGTGAAGTATATGATGTGACAGGTGCTGGTGATACCGTTATTGCAACGTTAGCACTGGCTGTTGCTGCCGAAGCACAACTCACTCAGGCGTCTGCGCTAGCAAATATTGCTGCTGGTATCGTTGTCGGTAAGCTTGGTACTTCAACGGTGAGTGAAGCCGAGCTGTTAAACGAGATTCATAAGGGTCAAGAAAGCGGTTACGGTGTGGTTACAGAAGACCAGCTTAAAATTGCTATTGATGCTGCAAAAGCACGTGGTGAGAAAATCATCATGACGAATGGTTGTTTTGATATTCTTCACGCTGGCCATGTGTCTTACTTAACAAATGCTAAAGCACTTGGCGCTAGACTAATCGTTGCCGTTAACAGTGATGCTTCGGTGAAACGTTTGAAAGGTCAGGGTCGCCCTGTGAATCAAAGTGAACGTCGCATGGCAGTGCTAGCAGGTCTTGGCGCTGTTGATTGGGTGGTAGAGTTTACAGAGGATACACCACAACGTCTAATTGCTAACATTCTACCGGATGTGTTGGTTAAAGGTGGTGATTACAAAGTGGAAGATATTGCTGGTGGTAAAGAAGTGATTGAAAACGGCGGTGAAGTTAACGTACTTAACTTCGAGCAGGGTATTTCTACCACAGAGATTATTAACACTATTCGTTTAGAAGATTAGCCGTTTAGAGAGTTAGCCGTCTAGAAGATTAATAGACATAGAGACTATTTTACTGGCAAACAAAAAAGGCAGCTTAACGCTGCCTTTTTATATGGTCATTTAGTGCCACTGCGTTATTCCGCTCGTAGGCCTTTGTTGATGTCGCTTACATCTTGCTCGTTAAGCGTTCCGGCAGCGCGCTTAAGTGCTAGTACCGAGTTGATATAGTCGTAACGCGTCGAAGACAAGTTACGCTTAGCGTTGTATAGGTTACGAGTGCTGTTTAGTACGTCAACAATAGTACGTGTACCTACTTCAAAACCTGCTTCAGTTGCTTCCAACGCTTTCTCAGCACTTAGTACAGATTGCTCTAATGCTCTGATTGCAGAAACACCTGCGATTACCGTGTTGTAAGAATTGCGCGTGTTACGTACAACGTTACGGTAAGTTAGGTCTAAGTCTTGGCTCGCTGCAACATAGTTGTGCTGAGCTTGTTTCACTGCACTTGACGTTGCACCACCTGAGTAAATTGGTACCGTTAACGTAATACCAATAGATTGGTTATCTAGTTTAGGCTGTTGGTATTCAGGTAAGTTTGCCACTGTAATGTCATCGTCAGAAGTGCTGTAGCTTGCACCTAAATCTAACGTTGGGTAGTGACCAGCGCGAGCAATATTGATGTTCTCTTTTGCAATATCTACCGATACCTTTTGTGAGATTAAATCAATGCTCTTTGCTTCTGCTGTTTGCTGCCATTCATTTGCGCTGTCTGGCATAGGGCGAGAAGCAGTAAAGCGCTCAGTGTTTAACACATGGATATTACTTGGATAAACATTTGTTAATACACGTAGTGCTTCTTCTGAGTTGTAGATATTGTTCTGAGCTCGGATAACTTGCGTTACTGAGTCATCGTATTCTGCTTGTGCTTCATGTACGTCAGTGATTGCTGTTAAACCAACAGAGAAGCGTTGCTTGGTTTGTTCAAGCTGGCGTTCAATCGCTACTTTCTGTGCTTCAGCGAATTCTAAATCATCTTTGGCACTTAACAAGTTAAAGTAAGCTTCTGTTACACGTACAATTAACTCTTGCTTAGCTACTTGGTAAGCAAGGTCTGCTTGGTGTGCAGATTTTTCAGCGTTGTCCAAACGTAACCATGTATCGTGATGGTAAAGCTGCATCGATAAAGACGCGCCCCACGATAGGCTATCAGTGTCTGTTGAGTAAATTGAACCAGGAGCAAGGCCTAAGCTGTTTGTCGCTGATGCAACAGACTCACGCTCAGACATGCCATATTCACCAGTCGCTGTAATTGATGGTAGTAATGCAGCGCGCGCTTGAGTAATTCCCTCTTTAGACGCTTTATATTGTGCTGCAGCTTTTAATAATACAGGGTCATTAGTCAACGCTTGTTGGTATACCTGTAGCAAGTTATCAGCAAATGCTGATGCTGAACTGGCAGCCATTGACATCCCTATCAAAAGTGAAGTTAGTGTTTTTTTCATGAGCAGGCACTTCCTTAGTGTCGTTCTATACTTTCATTATTTCTCGGTGGTAATGCTACACGGCATCAAGGATTAACTAAATAAAATAAGTGTTTACCACTATGATGCTTGTGTAACAAAATATGTGTGAAGTTACAGGAATGATAGGACATTTTAGTGGGATTCAAAAGCCAAATTCATCAATTTAGCGCAGAAGACGTTAATTTAATTGAAAAAACTACGCGCTTTCAAGGTTTTTTCCAAATTGAAGAGTATTTAGTTAGCCATAGATTGTTTAATGGTGGCACAAGTAAAGTGTTATCTCGTGAAATTTTTGAACGTGGTGATGCCGTCGCTGTTATGCCATTTGATCCGGTTAGGCAATCAGTTGTCGTTGTTGAACAATTTAGAACTGGTGCGTTAAGAGCAGGTGGAAACCCTTGGTTAATAGAGTTTGTCGCGGGCATGTTTTCAAAAGATGAATCGCCGACAGATGTTGCGGTTCGGGAAGCAAAAGAAGAAGCTGATATCACGCTAGAAGAAGATAAGCTGCAGCATGTAATGAGTTATTTATCGTCGCCTGGTGGCACTAGTGAACAGCTTCATTTGTACGTTGCGCCTGTTGATGCCAGCAATGTCGGTGGAGTTTATGGGCTTGATGAAGAGGGCGAAGATATTAAGGTTCACGAACTACCGCTGAAAGAGGCGCTTAGTTTAGTAAACAATGGTACAATTAATAACGCGATGACGATCATAGGCATCCAATGGTTGGCGCTAAATCAAGAGCAACTCTTGCGAGATTGGCGAATCTAATGCCCTGTTACTGGAATTAGGTCTGCTAGTTACAGTAGTAGAATGATTGGCAGCAATAGTTGGCAGCATTGGCGAGTCGCTAGTAACTAGTAAAGAGTACAGAGTAATCTCACAAGAGTAACTTCTCGTATTCTTACAGCGCTTCAACCTCTTGTTTTGCTTTTAGCAACAGAAACAACTAATTCAATAAAAGAGAGTTTTATATTTTAATGAGCTTACGTAAACAAAGCTATCGTCCCAATTTGCCAGATTTAATGGAGCTTTGCGCCATTAACTATATGTTGGCATTAAAGCTCTTAGCAAACCGAGAGCAAGTGGGTGAAGTGCGTGAGTTTTCTATTGCTGAACAGTTGCAGTACGCCATTACCGTTAAAGAAGTCACCAAGTACACGTCGTTGATTAGCATTGAACAAAAGCAAGTGTACAATAGCGAAACACTGACTCAGCTGTTGGCGCCTAAAATGATCATCAGACTCTACCACGACGCACAAGCGGCAGAAGTGGTGAGTAGCCAAGCGATTCGAAATATTAAGCCTAAGTATCACTACCCCAATGAGTTAATGCATTTGCCAGATGAGAAGCTACAAGTAAACGCTTTCCTAAAAGAGTGGTTGCAAGTATGCCTTACTCACGGTCAAGCAAGCGTTAAATCGCCATCAGTACCAAGTGAATAAGTGAGTAGTTACTTATGTTAACGGTTGCCCAGTTTAGTGATAGTCACTTATTTGCCGATAAGAATGGCTTGCACCATGGTGCCAATGTTTACCAAAACCTCATTCGCGTATGTCAGAGCATTGCAGAAGATCCAAGTATTGACTTTGCCGTTTTTACTGGTGACTTAACGCAAGATCATACGGACGATTCATATAAAGTTTTTGTCGACGTTGTTGGCGAGTTATTAAGTGATATACCAGTGTATTATCTTGCGGGGAACCACGATGACCTAGACATGCTGGAACGTCATTTGTGCAAACCACCATTTGCTAATGAGCACGTATTTGAAAATGAAGATTGGCAGTTTCACTTTATCAACAGTAAATCTGAGACGCCTGCCGGTGTGGTTAGTCAATTGCAGTTAGCAAATATTACATCGGAAACCAGTGTCGACAAGTTTCAGTTTTATTTTCTACATCATCATCCCAAGAACGTAGATTATTTTATTGATCGCCACGGTCTGGAAGAGCAGTATCAGTTTTGGGACTGGGTTGCGCATCAGCCTAATGTGAAAGGGATTGCTTGTGGCCATGTTCATCGTGCGATGGAGTTTAGTCACGAGACGGTTCAAGGACCTATCCCTGTGTATACTTGTCCAGCAACCTCTATTCAATTTGCCAAACATCCTCATGATTTAGTTGCAGAAGCCACCGAGCCCGCTTATCGTAAGTTTACGTTTACAACTGATGGTGGTTTATCAACAGATGTAGTCTATTTGTAATCGCGATTCAGAGATAGCACAACAGGCTTAGGTTTAGGTAGAGATTTCTTGGTCGCCGCTCTGAGCTTCTGCGTCAGATTTATATTTATAATTTTAAAAATTTTAGTGTTATGTCACGCGCAATTTTATATATTCATGGTTTTAATTCATCGCCACTGTCGATGAAAGCAGAGCTTACTAAAGCTTACTTGGCGACACATTTTCCACATGTTGAATTTGTTTGTCCTAAGTTGATGGCATCGCCAAATGCGGCGATAGCCCAGTTAGAAGAGATAATTCAATCTCGACCATGCGCTCAATGGCAGTTTATTGGTTCTTCTTTAGGGGGCTATTTTTCAACTTATTTTGCCCAAAAATATCAACATCAAGCTGTGCTTGTTAATCCAGCGGTTAAACCTTATTTATTGCTTGCAGAGTTCATTGGCTGGCAAACCAACCCATACACCAATGAGCGTTACGAAGTTACTGCCGAACATATGGAGCAGTTAAAGGCGCTTGAGCAAGAAAAAATTACTGAAAACTTATATCAAGTGATGGTACAAACAGGCGATGAAGTGTTAGATTATCGGTTGGCTGCTGATAAGTATCAAAACACTGAACTTATCGTGCAACAGGGAGGCGACCATAGTTTCATTAACTTCTCGGATATGTTTCCTGCTATCGCTAACTTTCTAGCACTTGAACACCAAAACTAACAACAATAACGACGTAAATTAATTCCATGAGCGAACAATATAATTCTGATTCAATTGAAGTACTTAGTGGTCTGGAGCCGGTACGCCGCCGCCCAGGAATGTATACTGACACAGATCGTCCGAACCACCTTGGGCAAGAAGTTATTGATAACTCAGTGGATGAGGCGTTAGCGGGCTTCGCCCAAAATATCACGGTTATTCTCGATAAAGACCAGTCGCTTGAAGTCATTGATGACGGTCGCGGTATGCCAACCGACATTCACCCTGAAGAAGGGGTTTCTGGTGTTGAACTTATTTTCTGTAAGTTGCACGCGGGTGGTAAATTCTCGAATAAAAACTATCAATTTTCGGGTGGTTTGCACGGTGTAGGTATCTCTGTTGTAAACGCGCTTTCTAAGCGTGTAGAGGTGACGGTTCGCCGAGATGCAAAAGTCTTTGAAATGGCGTTTGAGAACGGTGAAAAAGTTCAAGAGCTTACAGAAACAGGCACTGTTGGCCGCAGAAATACTGGCTCTCGCGTAAAGTTCTGGCCAGATGCCAGCTACTTTGACTCGCACAAGTTTTCGACCACCAAATTAAAGCGCCTGCTTAAAGCAAAAGCGGTTCTATGTCCGGGCTTAACGATTAAGTTCCAAGACAAAAACGAAGGCGAAAAACACGTATGGTGTTATGAAGACGGCCTAAGTGACTACATCAAAGAGTCAGTTGGCGACAATATTAGCCTGCCTGAAGAACCATTCATTGGCGCATTTTCGTCACAACACGAAGCTGCTGATTGGGCTGTTACTTGGTTACCTGAAGGCGGTGAGTCAATTTCAGAGAGTTACGTAAACCTGATCCCAACCATTCAAGGTGGTACTCACGTTAATGGTTTAAGACAGGGCTTATTAGATTCAATGCGAGAATTCTGTGAATTCCGTAATTTAATTCCTCGCGGGGTAAAGCTTACACCTGACGACATTTGGGACAAATGTAGCTTTATCTTATCGGTGAAAATGCAAGACCCACAATTCGCTGGGCAAACCAAAGAGCGACTATCGTCACGTCAGTGTTCTGCTTTTGTATCTGGTGTTGTTAAAGATGCTTTCAGTTTGTGGCTAAACGAACATACAGAAGTTGCAGAGGCGTTAGCAGAGTTTTGTATCTCGAATGCACAACGACGATTGCGTGCTGCTAAGAAAGTGGTACGTAAAAAGGTCACACAAGGGCCAGCGCTGCCGGGTAAGCTGACTGACTGTGGTAGCCAAGATATCAGCCGTACCGAATTATTCCTAGTAGAGGGTGACTCGGCCGGTGGTAGTGCCAAACAAGCGCGAGACAGAGAAACACAGGCGATTATGCCGCTGCGCGGTAAAATCTTGAATACTTGGGAAGTGGAATCAGGACAGATTCTCGCGTCTCAAGAAGTGCATGATATTTCGGTTGCATTAGGTATTGATCCAGACAGTGAAAACCTTGAGTCGCTGCGTTACGGTAAAATTTGTATTTTAGCGGATGCTGACTCTGATGGTCTTCACATCGCAACCTTGCTTTGTGCGCTGTTTACACAGCATTTCTTACCATTGGTACAAGCTGGACACGTATACGTCGCAATGCCGCCGCTGTACCGTATTGATGTCGGTAAGGAAGTTTACTATGCGCTAGACGAAGCTGAGAAAGACGGTATTTTAGATCGTATCGAAGCGGAAAAGAAAAAGGGCAAAGTTAACGTACAGCGCTTCAAAGGTCTAGGTGAGATGAATCCTATGCAATTGCGGGAAACAACGATGGATCCGAATACCCGCCGCCTTGTGCAGTTGACGGTAGATGAACATGACCAAACCATGGAGACTATGGATATGTTGCTATCTAAGAAACGCTCAGGCGACCGTAAAGACTGGCTACAAGATAAAGGCGATATGGTTGAATTGTCGTAAGCGCTCAGCTTTTATCTATTAACACAAAAAGAGCATCAATTGATGCTCTTTTTTCATTTAACCGTCTAAATCGTTAGCGTCTAATTTTGCCTATTAAGGCAATTTAAATCCGCAAGTTGAAGGGGACTTAGTTAACCAATCTCTATCCTTGAACACCGCCCAATGTCAGTTTGGCTGGGTCCAGTAACTTGGTTAGTTCCTCTGTGCTAAGCTCAGTCTGCTCTGCTGCTACGTCAATAATAGGGCGCCCTTCTTTATAGGCAAGTTTTGCTATTTCTGCAGCCTTTAAATAACCAATTATGGGGTTAAGTGCTGTAACCAAAATTGGGTTTTTCGCTAGAGCTTCAGACAGCTTTTTCTCATTAACATTGAATGTTGTTATAGCTTTGTCTGCAATTAATTTACTGATGTTAGAGAGTAATTCTATACTATCTAACAGGTTCTTAGCGACGAGTGGAAGCATAACGTTTAGCTCGAAGTTTCCTGATTGGCCTGCAATGGTTATAGCGCTATCGTTACCAATTACTTGTGCTGAAACCATCGTTGCAGCTTCTGGAATAACAGGGTTCACTTTCCCCGGCATGATAGATGACCCAGGCTGCAATGCTTCAAGCTCAATTTCTCCCAAGCCAGCTAATGGTCCTGAATTCATCCATCGCAAGTCGTTGGCGATTTTCATCATAGTCACTGCGGTTGTCTTTAGTTGCCCTGAGAGTGCCACAGCGATGTCTTGCGAACCAATGTGCGTGAAAAAGTTCTTTGCAGGTGTGAAAACAAGTCCCGTCTTTCTGTATAATGCAAGATTAAATTCTTCCGCGAAATCAGGGTGCGCGTTTATTCCAGTACCAACAGCAGTGCCGCCTTGAGCAAGGCTTTGTAAGCTTGGCAGCATAGCTTCAATATGCGTGATATTCGATTGAATTTGATCTGCCCAAGCTTGTAAACTTTGCGCCATGCTTACTGGCATTGCATCCATTAAATGAGTGCGCCCTGTTTTAATAAAATGGCTCACTTCTTCTGCTTTATTTTCAATAGCGCTCTTAAGGTACACTAACGCTGGCAAAAGTTTTTCATTTACTTCGATTGCTGCACTAATATGAATGGTTGAAGGTATAATGTCGTTACTACTTTGACCATAGTTAATATGATCATTAGCACCTACGGTATCGCCTAAGTTACGGGTAGCTAATGTTGCTAATACTTCGTTAGCATTCATATTAGAGCTAGTACCTGAACCTGTTTGGAAGACGTCAACTGGAAAATGTTGCATAAAATCTTCTGACAACAATTCATCAGCCGCCTTACAAATAGCATCGCCCATCTCGGAAGGAATTTGTTCCAATTTACTATTAGCTTTGGCTGCTGCGTATTTTGCAAGTAATAAGGCCTTGATAAATGCTTTAGGCATTTGCTGACCACTGATTGGGAAATTGTTCACCGCGCGTTGAGTTTGCGCTGCATAAAGTGCACTTTTAGGCACTTGTAATTCGCCCATGCTGTCTTGTTCTATTCGATAATTGTCCATGTTGATCCTTTTATTTTAATTCGGATGTCAAAGGGTTAAGAAATAGTGAGGCTGCGTTCTACATAGCGGGTAGAAACAGCAAGTTCGTTGAGTAAAGCTTGCAGGTGTTGTTCAGATGCTTCGCAGTCGGATAGCTTTTTTAAGGAACTTAATGGCAGGTATACACAGTCCAAACAACTTATTCGCCAATGTACTGGTACAAGCTCATCGACAATAGTCTCCAATAATAGTTGGAATTTAGCGGTATATTGGGCTCTTAGGTATGCTGTCGGAGCATTTTCGGATAAGCCATGTGATAACCACACTCTTATCAGCATTGGGTTTTCTGGCTCACTTCCTGTTCGTATTTTCTCTTCCAATCGTCGTATAGAAAGAGGTGGTAATTCATGCGAGGGCATAGCACATTGGTTTCTAGTATCGTCTCTTTATATATCGTAGTGATAATGATTCGTATTTGCAAGTTGTTTTTATCTCCAATTGTTATGAGTAGCGATTAATGAATTGTCGGATCTGTTGTGTTTCAAAATACCATGAACATAGTTCCTTTCAGTAATAGGGAACCCAAACCAAACTGCGACTTTTCTATGAACATAAAAAAAGCACCGTATGGTGCTCTTTTGATTATTACTGACGCACTCTATTTACCATAGAGGTTAGCGTTGAGGTTCATGTTTAGGTTTAGCTCTGTCTATTAAGGCAATTTAAATCAGCAAAGCACTGTTGCAAGCGGCTTTGCATGCTCTTTTCACCTTCGCGTAACCATACTCGCGGGTCGTAGTATTTCTTATTCGGTTTCTCTGCGCCTTCAGGGTTACCAATCTGGCTTTGCAGATAATCGCGCTTGCCTTCGTAGTAATCTCTAACTCCTTCAAAAGTGGCCCATTGCGTATCGGTATCAATATTCATTTTGATAACGCCATAGCCAATCGCCTCGCGAATGTCGCTAAGCTCAGAGCCTGAACCTCCGTGGAAAACGAAGTCTAGCGGCTTTTCACCAAGATCAAACTTCTCAGCCACAAAAGCTTGTGAATTCTTTAAAATCTTCGGTGTAAGCACTACGTTTCCTGGCTTATAAACGCCATGGACATTACCAAATGACGCGGCGATACTAAATTGCGGACTAATCGCATTCAGTATTTCATATGCATATGAGACGTCTTCGGGCTGGGTGTAAAGCGCTGAATTGTCTAAATGGCTGTTGTCTACGCCGTCTTCTTCACCGCCTGTACAGCCAAGCTCAATTTCTAACGTCATACCAAGTGTCTTCATACGTGTTAGGTATTCGGCACACGTTTCAATATTTTGCTCAAGAGGCTCTTCTGACAGGTCAATCATGTGTGAGCTAAATAATGGTTTACCTGTTTCTGATAAGTGAGCTTCAGAGGCATCAAGCAAGCCGTCAACCCATGGCAGTAGATTACGTGCAGCATGATCAGTGTGAAGTAATACAGTGACACCGTAGAAGGCAGCCATTTGGTGTACGTATTTTGCTGCTGCAATTGCACCTTGCACTGCTGCTTGGTGGTTATCAAGCGTTAGGCTTTTACCTGCGAAAAAGCTCGCTCCACCATACGATAATTGAATAATTATCGGTGATTTCGCTATTGCTGCCGCTTCAAGGCAGGCGTTAATTGATGAAGTGCCTACTACATTAACCGCTGGTAGTGCATACTCCCCAGCTTTGGCGTGTGCAAATATAGCTTGAACGTCATCACCTGTTACTACACCGGGTGCAAAACTCATGATTGTTTCCTTGTCTTATTACAGTTAAGTCGTCGTTACAGTATGCGGGTTGATTAGCTGCAATACAGGCGTCAGTAATTGCCTGCCAATTCTCAGATACAACCCAGTCCTTTTGCGCTACCCAAGTTCCACCAACAGCGAACACATTGTTCAATGCAAAGTAATCGGCTTTGTTTTCAGCCGTTACGCCGCCGGTTGGGCAAAAGCTAATATCCTTAAATATAGACGAAATTGATGACAAAAACTTTGCACCACCCGCTAAAGCTGCAGGAAATAGCTTTAATTCTTGATAACCGTACTCTCGCGCCATCAATATTTCACCAGTATTTGACACGTCTGGCAATACAGGTACACCACAAGTGGCCAGCTTGGCCAGCAGTTTATCTGAGACTGCTGGCGTGATGATAAAGTCTGCACCTGCATCAATGGCTTGCTGTAAAGTTGTTTCATTGGTTACCGTTCCTGCGCCAACAACGAGGTCAGGTAATGCTGCTTTAATGGCAGAAAGTGCAGCGAGAGAAGCCTCAGTTCGCAATACAACTTCTACGAGTTTAAGGCCCGCATCAGGCATTGCTTTGGCTATAGTAACACCTTGTTCTGCATTGTCGGCTTTACTGACGATATCACTATTAGTAATAGCTGGTGAACTCACGACAGCGGCTTTAAAAACCAGTGCAGAGATAAGCGATTTTGCTGAAAACTGTTTCATGTATTGGCCTATTACTTGACGCTAGTCTTATTACTTAGAAAGCTGTTGTCTTTCAAAATAGCGGTATGTTCGCCTTCAACTCTAAGTTCAACCACAGATGGGGCAGTACTTAGTTGATTCTCAATAATTTCGGTAATTGGCTCGCCCACCGTATGTTCAACGACGATAGGTGCACAACTGTTAATGGAGTTATTGTCAATACGGGTGACTTGTACTCCGTGCAAGAACAAACTTGCATTAGTGCTATTGCGTTTGCCTAGGCCTAAATTGTCGGTGGTGTTGCGTGTCATCAATAAGTGAGAGCCAAAAGTACTTTCATCGCTGCCACCGCGGTAGAGTTTGATTAAGGCGCCACTCACATTATTGAAGCGGTAGTTAAAAACATTCACGTATTCAGCGTTATATACGCCTAGGTCTTCAATTTCTTTATCAAGACGTAGGATATCGCCAGAGATATTCACGAAGTCATTATTGGTAAGCGTAATTTCGTTGGCAAAAGCACCTTTACCAGACTCGAAAACATGGAACGAGTGATTAATATCTAACCCCAATCCCGTTTAAGAAATTGAACTAAATGCCTGTTCCTAGATCGGAGCTTTCGACCAAGAACGATTCAATCTAACAAGGAACAGGCATGAAGAATCTAGTTGAATTATTTTGTGATGTCGATGACTTTTGCAAA
>JAKVCY010000140.1 GCA_022448425.1 Thalassotalea sp.
TCCAGCCTTCTGCACCTGAGACAATGGCGACAACAGTTAAAAATACGATATCTAGCAGGTCATGCGTTTTATTGATGTGAGAGCGAGTATCTTTGAGACTATTGAAGTGAGTGATAAATGACATGAGCTAGCCTAAAAAGCCAGATTTGATCACAAACTCTACTAGTTACGCAAGTCAAAGTATGATCTTGCCCTGGAGCAGCTAATATGGAGCGTATGAAAATGTAGCGGGCGTTGCCATAGCAACACCATCAACAGATGTACCAGAACCATCTACACTTGCTATTTTTGCGTTAGGCATGATTGGTTTAGCATCACGCCGATTTAAGAAACAATCTTAATATATTTTCTTTCTAGTTAATTCTATAAAACATCAACTGTAATGGTTGATGTTTTTTTTGTACCTGACGATTAGATGTTTAAGGTCTTTTCACCGTTAAACAACTACCATAGGATTAAGTATCCCTTGCTATATCAACCTGTGCGGACATTTTTGTTAGGCGTAATTTAAGCTTTAACACCACATCGTTCAAATTTCGTTGTTTTCATTAATAGATGTAGTATAAACGTCTGCTTTCTCAGTATTGTTTGTTAACTTCGATTTTTTTGAATGACTCTGATTGGCACAAAACGGCCATTGCGTATCGTAGTGTTCAAGTTAAGTAATCTGTTTTTTACTCCAATTTATTACATAACTAAATAGTAAGTCGAGAATTTGTAGCCTTTAACTTCTTATACATCTCATTTAGTTCTGCAACCATTTTGTAATAATCGTAGGAGTAATTGATATATTCATGCTTGTTTAAATACTGGTTTAAAGCGATAAGTAGTTTTAACTTAGATAGCAATGGAGCTGATTTTTGCATATCTTTGTGAAGTTTGCGGTTTTCATCAATCACTATTTCTATAAAAGAACTTAGTATCCTTCTGACGCTCTGTCTTGCTGCCTCTAAATGAACTTGTGGTATTGTGCTCCCGCAATCACCTGTTTTCTCCAACAAGCAAGCTTGTGTGACTGCGTTTTTATATGATTGTGTATAGTCAACAGGTTCTGTAAGTAATAAAAACTGTTCTAAGAAACTGGTCTTCCCCTAAACAACTAGACACCTTTTATTTAGAAATTGACGTAAAATAGAAGGTGTTATGAGAAATAAATATCCCCAAGAATTTAAAGACGAAGCTGTTCGTCAGGTTATCGATAATGGCTACTCAATTAAGGATGTCGCCAATCGATTAGGTATTACTGATAAGTCCCTTTATAACTGGGTTAATAAAGCCAAGAAGTCACCGAAGCAGAATAAAGAAAGCGAAGAGTTAAAACGGTTAAAGGCTGAGCTTAAAAGGGTTACAGAGGAACGTGACATATTAAAGGAGGCCGCCGCATTCTTTGCAAGCGAGTAAAGGAAAGGTACGCGTTCATAAAGTCACGGCTCGACAAATGGAAAGTCACACGCATGTGTTCGGTTTTAGATGTTCACCGAAGTGGATTCTATGATTGGTTTCCTTCCGACCAAACAGGGCAAAATCATACTTGAATGCTTTTTAGCCAAAAACTAGCTTTTCTCGTACGTCATCACACCAAGCAGCCTGCTTAAGCTTTCCTTTTATGCTGTCTTTAATAGGGCTTAAGCGGGCTAAGTTCATCGCAAAGCGT
>JAKVCY010000141.1 GCA_022448425.1 Thalassotalea sp.
ATGCAACATGAGAGTTACCACCTTTTGGTTGTTTTGATTTAAAGATTCGACACCTTTATCAAAACGGGTAACTCTCAATTTTTCAAATCGATATGTCAGATCTTGTCTGAACTAATTCAGCTCAGTGTTGGTTACCAAACACTTTGGCAGGTGCTCTTCAACAAGCGCACAGATTTTGTATTAACAAACGCTATGTCGCTAAATAAAGAACTCGGTGAGCTTGGCTACAGTGTCGATGATATCGACCGTAAACTAGAGCTCCGTGATTTTCCTAATCAATTGCACCTAGCAGGCAACCTAGCACTTAATCCTTCGGTCGCTAACAAACTACAGCATGCGTTCGTCACAATCAAAGAAAACGGTGAATATCAACAAATTCTTGAACGTTGGGGATTGTATTAGCTTCGTATGTTCTTTTTGGGGCAAGCAGGACTTCTCGCCATCGAAGTCGGTCGACAAGAGTAAAGCGCTTATTGTGACTCTCGCGCCTTAATTCGTTCCAAATACTTCGCAATAATGCCTTCATTCGCAATGTCTTCAAGCACACGTGATACCTCTTTATGGTAAGGCCCCCACGCTGAATGCTTGCTAATCGCGATGTATTTAATGCATCACTTTTAATGTACACACGCTTAAGGCGCTGCCAATGATCTAAGAATGAAGCCCAACGACAATTTAAACGATCTATATTGGTATCGTTTAACTTACCAATCAGCGATGCAATATTACGCTCTTGATTGAGCAGCTTATATTCAACGCTTTTATCACCATTAATCAGTGCAGAGGAAAGCCCTCTATGTTGCTGAATAAGGCTAATTAGAGATTTCAAATGTTCGATTTTATCTAAACCTGCTAGCTGACGCTTTTTTAACTTTCCCGCGTTCAACTTGCTAAATGTAAAAAGAAGGGCGATGGCTACAAAAAATAGAATAATGAACCACAACATCGAATGCTCCTTATACAGATGTTAATTGAGTTAGATTCTTCAGGTGTTTCGCCACTGTTTCTGCTTGTTTAGCTACTTCCGCATTGTTTTTAGCGCCACTAACCTCCTTTTCAACATGGTGAGAGATTTCGTCAGTTGCTATTGCTTGCTGCTCTGCGTTGGTAGCAACGATCTCCATTTTGCTTTGTACATCTGACGTTGCGTGTTCAATGGCCTGAAAGGACGTATCGACTTGCTTAGCCTGATGGTTACAATCGTTGGCCTTTTCTACCACTTTCGACATACTTATTGCGATAGCTTCACTTTGGAGTAACACTGACTTTACGTTCGAGACAATACTGTCGGCAGATTCACGTGAATGGTGTGCAAGTGCTCTCACTTCTTCTGCGACAACCACAAAGCCTCTTCCCATTTCTCCTGCTCTAGCTGCCTCAATAGAAGTATTTAATGCCAGTAAGTTGGTTTGGTCGGCAATGTTTTGTATTGACTCTGATGTACTTTCAACCACGATAGCCAATTGCTTTAATGCGTCTATATCGCCTTGCGTTTGTTTGGCTTCTTTACTGACGGCGTCCAGGTTTTGATTTAACCTAGTTAGGTTCTCCTGGCCTTTTTTTGCTGTTTGATAAGCCGTTCGAGACGATATATGAACGTCCTTAATTCGGGCATTTACGTCCGATAGGGATTGGCTCATTTCGACGATCGCAGCAGCTGTCGATGTCGTAGCGTCTGACTGCTTTTTAACGTTTTCCGTAACGCTATGAGCGGTATCTATAACTTGTGATGCAGAATACTTAACTTCTTCTAGCCGATCTTCGTTTTCGCTGTTTATTCGACCTAATTCTCGATACGTGTTTAACAGCTCGTTAGTGGCTGTACTAGGTAAGATAGGCTCAAATTTTACTGCTCTAGAATCAAAGTGTTGAGTATCAATATTGTGTATTGTTTGGCTGAACTTGTTTAATTGTTGAGATAGAACAACGCCAGTTCCCGTGGTGATGTAAAAGATGAAAGCGAATATGGTGCTAATCAATATGTCATGAGAAGAGTTTTCAGCGTTTAAGAAAATACTGACACAGAGATTTATGCCTGATAAGAAAATAATGAGTGCAAGTGCTGACTTTATACCCGTATTCTTTATAAGTAAGTAAACAGGTAAATAGACTTTTTGATTCATTCATTTTGGCTGTTTGTTCAAATTTAACTAATGAGTAACAAGAATTATTCCATCTTTTATCTGTATGATATAAACAAATATTTTAAACTTATTAATAAGTCTCTGCGCCAAAGTGGGGCATTTATCGTTGTTTTTGTTACAAAACAGCGAGCAGGACAACAGTGGGTGTTGGTGTGTCGTAGCTTGTCACTCACTTTTAACCTGCTATTTCTTATTCCGTATACTCTCTAATCAATTTGGGTTAGCCCTCAGGTTTTCTTGTTTAATGCAGCTTCAATCAAATTGCTAAATTCAGTAAAATAGCAGCAATTGAGCCACAGACTAGGTTAACGATGAAACGCGTTGTTTTATATATTACAGATAAATGTCCACATTGCCGTGAAGCAAAGAAATACTTAGACGATAATGGCATTCAATACCGATTAACCAATGCCAAAATGCAACGTGGCAGGAAAGAGTTAGATGCCATTGGTGCGCGCTCTGTACCTGTGTTGAAAATTGGTAATGAAGTAATGATTGGTTGGAATTTAAAGAATTTTAAGAAGCTTTACGGTAGTAAGTAGCGGGTTTAAACCAAGAGAGTTAATTAAAAAAGTAGGCAAATCGATTGTAACTTGCCTACCTTGTATATGCTATCACTACTTGGGTTGAAAAAAGCTTAAATAGCGAAAGGCACCGGGTTATTGTTTACCGTAAGTGCTGTGTTCTTGAACATAAAGTTACTTTGATATTCAGTTTCACTTTCGACAATAAATCCTTGCTGAATAAACGCCTGCAATAACTGAGGGACTTGTTGCTGTGCTACTTGGGCGATTTGTTCTTCTGTCATTTCTGCCGCATCTGGGTTAGAGCGGATTTGCGATTCCATGATCATTTGCGCCATGCTTTTGATAACTTTTTTATTGCCTTTAATCTCACCGTCAGCAGACAAATGCGGCAGCCAGAACATTGGGTTTTCGACAATGTTGGGTAGCTGTGAAATACCATTTAAACGAGTGGTGAAATGACTTTCAAAAATACCGTCTTCAAGCGTTGCACGCAGGCTGGTAATTTTGAATTCAGGTTCGCTGGTCAGTAAAGGTAACAAGTTCTCCTGAGCGAATTTAAGTAAGTTCGCCTGAATCTCTTCTTCACTTCCTTGCGAGAACATTTCAGCGTTGTCTTGATAGGCAGTAACAAACGTTTTACTGATGTTGTTGAATTCCATAGCCAACGCCATATCGGATGCTTTAAAATCTTCAGCGTTAACGCTATCTATCGCATAGGTTAATGCTAGGCTTGCTACATCTTTTGCTTCATCTACTTTTGAAATAGCTTCGATAGATATGTTGTCTAGTTTAGCGTTAACGTCTTCTACTTCATTGTTTAACGTGAACGTATTAACTGTAAATGTTGACTCAGAGTCATAAAGCCCAGTTTGCAGCATATCGGCGAATGAGGCTTTTGCAACCATATCGACATCGATATCACCAATATACATTTTAACGTCTTCGACTGTGATGTTTGTCGGTTTTGATTTACCAACATAGCTTAGGTTACCACTGTTATATTCACCTGCGCCTTCAAAGCCTTCGTAACTTACGCGAACGGCGTTCTCTTCATCGGTAATTGTGAACGGTTGAATTACGTCGACATAACTAGTGTTACCTAAAATATCTGTTAAAACGCTGGCATTGTATAAAGGCTTTTCAGCATCCCAAGAAAGATATTTGCGCAGATCTTGATGTGACAAATTCACAGACATGTTAACTAAACCAATGAGACTTTCTGCTTTAGTTAAAATGGGACCGTGTTGAGCATCGATATTTACGTCAATGTAAAAGTTATCGAGTACGTCATGTACGTCGTCTGCACCTAGCTCAACAAAATCAATATTTAGTCGAACTTTACCTGTGGTGTTAAACCAGTCACTGTTAAGTTCCGCGATTGTTGCTTGATAGCCGTGAATGGCATTTACTTCAGCAACGATATCTTCAACTTGCGACTTTACGTGGTTAGAGACTAATTTAGGGGTGATAAGGGCAGCGGCTACCGCAATACTGCAGGCGCTAATAATAAGTTTATTCATTTCTTAAAATCCTTGTTAATGTTGTTATTCCTCGTTGCCAGTATTACACACCTTGGTCTTTGTTAACATACCAGTAACAGAATTTAGTTGCTGTTTTTAAAGGGGGTATTAATTCTTACTTGAGAAAAAATCGCAATGCAGAGTTTGTTTGATAGTTAATTTTATCTATAGTCAGGGTAAGACTATTTGGCGATTTGTATGCGACTGATAATTTTACTAATCTTGATGGTGTTTAATCCGGCCATTTATGCCACTAGTATTGCGAGTAGCTCACTTACGGATAACCAAAGCCTTGAAAGTCGGATATTAGCATATGCGCTTCAATATCGAGTTTATCTCCCAAATGGCTACGATGAATCTAAACGTTACCCCGTAATCTATTTTACTGATGGTCAATGGTTTCTCTCAGCTGATGATGTAGTTAGTGTCCTCGATACTCAAGTTGAGTCGAGTCAAATAATGCCTGTTATCGCTGTTTTTGTTGATAGCCTGAATCCAGACAAACCAAAACAAAATCGTCGAAACAAACAGTTCATGTGTAATCGTGATTATCTTCAATTCTTTGTTAATGAGTTGGTTCCTGAAGTAAGCGGCAAGTATTCGGCTAGCTTGGATAGAAGGCAACGTATTATCGAGGGCCTCTCTTTTGGCGGTTTGAATGCCGCCGGCTTTGGGGTTATGGCAAGCGATGTGTTTGGAGGCATAGCCATGCTTTCTCATGCGAGTAACCAGCATCTAAAACTTGTTTCTGATATCTACGAAACTTCGAAAGAAGTTGAACTAGCGGTATTTTTGTCGGGTGGCAAGTGCAATGACAATTTGAGAGCGATTCGAAAATTTCACAAAGTGCTAAAAAGAAAAGGCCATGAAATAAATTACCATGAAGTTCCATTCGGACATAACTGGAAAAATTGGCAGCCGCTTTTAGATGATGTTTTACAAACATTCTTCAAATTACCAGAATGATGCTTGACCCTTACCTTAAGGGATAGTTAATCATGACCAATGTAACAAATGACGGACAGTACGAATTGCCCAACATGAGTAAAGATAAGACTTACAGTGTGAGCCAAGTCAGCAAGCTGACAGGAGTTAATGTTAAAGCACTGCATCAGTGCGATTAAAAGGGGTTGTTGGTTCCACACAGACAGCAAAGTAATGGTTATCGCGTTTACACGCAAAAGCACTTGGTGAGACTTCAACAGATTTTAATTTATCGTGAACTGGACGTTAGCATTGATGCGATCAAATCGCTTTTAAGCTGCAATGATGATGAGTTGCTTACCACCTTAAGCCAACAAAAGGCATTGCTGCTAGACCGTCAACAGACATTGGCAAAAATGATTAACAGTATTGAGGTCACAATGAACAGCATTAAAGGTAAAGAGAATTTTGATATTTTGTTTGAAGACATTCCAAAAGAAAAAACCGAACGTTGGGATAATTTGTCTCGAGAGCGAATGGGGGCAGAGGATGCTGATAAAGGGATGGACAGTTTTGCTGCGATATCAGAGCAAGACATGCGAGTGTTTAAAGCAGAGAGTGACAGAATCACTTTGGCATTCGCAGAAACAATAGGGCAGGCAACTGATAGTGAATTGGTGCAAAAACTAACCCATGAGCATTATCAAATGTCTAATAGTTTCAATAAGCTAGTTGCTGCAGCTAATGGTGTTAAAACAGTACCTGACTTGAGCGTAGAAGATTACGTGTACATGGCTAACAGTGTTGATTTAACTGAGGTGAACGAGTTATGTGAGCACTATGGTGAGGGATATGCAGAGCATGCCCGTGACGCCATGATTTATTATGCGGAGCACACTTTACGGACGTTATAGTTTGAGGGGGTTTGTAAATTGACGAAAGAAACCTTAATTAGCTTACATTCTGTGTAGACATTCAATGGCAGCTTCTCTAATATTCTTCTTTCGAATAAACATATATCAATAAGGAATACCGAGGCGTGGCCATTACTTCATTAGACTTTTACGTAAAACGCATTCAAATGCTTGGCGTTATTTTCTTAGCTGTATCGATTTTAGCGTGGAGTGTCGATTTGCTCGGAATTGTCTATGAATGTCCCTATTGTCGTGTTCAGCGAAGCGTGATTGGTTTGCTAGGTATTCTGATGATAGTTAAGGGCTGGCATAACTGGATGACAACCTTTGTCGCTGCAGTTATCGGTTTCTTGGGCGCGCATGTTGCTGCGGCACAAAATTTTATGGGCTGGAAGAAAATTAGCGCAGGTACATTTGAGTTTAAAGAAGATATTCTAATTGATCCGTTTTTACTTTCTGGCGCCGCGTTATTCGCGATCATTGCTCAAGTTTTTTTAGTTGCTTTATCTGCAAGAGAAAATAGCAAGGCTTAATAAACTCTCATATTAACTTATTTAGGTAGCTAAACACTGCTTATAGCAAGCATGCAGATTACTCGACATGCTTGCTCGAGCTATATCACTACTTGCTATTGCTTGGCACTAATAGTAGGTAGTTGACACTTTGTCTACCTTTTCCGCCATTTCCAAAAATGCACATTTAAATAGGTCTGTGCGTCTTTCGAAAAACCCTGAACCTAATCGCTAACCACTAACCACTAATTTTCATCACCTAGGCCCCTTAACCTCAAGCTCCCAGTGATCTCCACACTTTTATTGTGCGTATTTTAGACATTGCTCATTAAGAGCTTAACGAGGGTAAACTGATGAAAAGATATTACTACCTGTCTGACGATATTCGGGAAACTGTCGATATAAGTAATCAACTATCGGCAAAAGGCATTTCGAGAAAAAATCTTCACGTTTATGGCCTATCCGATGAAATTGCCAATCAATATGGTTTGAATACGATTCTTTCTGTCTTCAGAAGCGATGTTATCCACTACATCTTGAGAGGTTTCATCCTCGGCTGTTTACTAACGGGAGCTGCCTGGGTTTGCGTCGGCATATTTTTTCCAGAGCTAGCCAGTTATTTACCTATGGTCGTACTCGTGGGTTTTCTGCTTACGGGCTTTATTTCTTGGGAAGCAGGGCTTATTGGTCTTCATAAAGTTAACTACAAGCTAGTACCTTTAACACGTATGCTAGGTGGTAATCGCCATATCATTGTGATTGATGTTAGCGTCGATGAGGTTCATACTTTAATTGAAACCTTGAATGAGCACAAAAAGGTGAAAATGGTGGCAATAGGCTCTTCGTTGGTGAACCCATTTGCAGAGCAAGAAACCATTCTTGGCTAGCACGGTTAACTTTAGTGCATGGTCTGATGAAGCTGCTTGTAACCTATATTGAAACTAGCCAAAAGGACATTGGCTAGAGCGCTCGGACAATAGCAATTATGGCAGTCAGTGTGCTCAATACCAATATCCATTTTCGCGCTAAATGAGGTTTGACGATACCCTGACACTTGGTTGAAACGTAAAGGCCTAAGCACACACTGGGAGTACTGATGGCGACAATTTTCAGTGTATCTAACGTGATTTCCCCGATACTTGCTAACGTAATTATCGCTACTATGTTTAAAAACATGGAAAACGCTGTGAGGTTAGCGACAATATTTCTGATCGCACCGTGTTGATATAAAAGCGCGATTGGCGGGCCTCCCACGGCTGTTAGGGTGCCCATAAAACCTGATGTAAAGCCGGCAATAACATTCGTAATCTTGTTTACTTTTGGCTTAAACCCCAACACTGAGATGAGTACGGCAGCTAAAATTAACAGCCCGAAAAACAGCTCAAATTGGTCTTTAGTGGTTATTTTAAGCACCAATCCAGCTAGCACCACACCAACTAATCCGCCTTTCATTGCCCAAGTAATTAGGTCAAATTGTAAATGACTTTTATCCCTTATCATCATGAGTACGGTTAACACTGTGGAGATTAGGATGAGGGGGGCTGGTACTAATGCTGGGTTAATCAGGAAGAGTAACGGGGCACTAAATAAGCCAATGCCATAACCAATAAGCCCTTGCAGTAAACTGCCACAGAAAACCACTAGGTTAATCAGTAATATCGTTACGAGAGTTAGTTCCACAGGCTGCCAGTCTTTTCAGGTTAAACTATTTTTAGATAATTAAGTTTAAATTGTTGGTTAGTAAAATATTATTCTTAGCGCTATAGGAAGCAGAGATGCTCATCTAAAACTATAGCCTTTGCCTTGGTTCTATGCCTTAGAAATTAAATGCTGGCAGAGACGTTGTAGCTGATTACTATTTGCATGAAAGCAAAAGGGAGGCAAGGATAAAGTAGTGCTCAATTGATGGCAAGATTAATCATTAGGTCGTGTGCTCAATTGGCAAAACAACCGAGTCACTGGCTAGTGTGGGATAGTTTATAAGTAGTTCTTCATACAAAGGACGGTAAGGTAGAAGTGCTATTTATTACCGCTGTCCTTCCCCATAAGTTGCACGCCTCTTACTTGATGTTTAGTCATAATGTTTTGGTAACGCCCCGAAGCAATGCTATTGGCTAATGCTTTGTCGATTAACGCTAAGGTACCTTCGGCTTCTTTGTGAGTTTTGCTAACTGCAATATGCGCTGAATATAGGTCATAGCGATTGGTATCAAACGCTATTTTCTCTGCAATGTCATTTAATTCGGTAGCGAGCAAGTATTCACCATAACTACGTGACATTACAAAGCCTTTTACTTTCTTATTCGCTAGTAAATTTAGCCCTTCTTGAGCGGTCGCTAACTGTAATTGAGTCTTAGGTGAAATAAAAGAAACTAGGCTGTAATCACTAATCAGACGCACCGAAGCGATTGGCCCAGTACTGCCGCTTTCTTTGTGCTTAAATAGACCGAATTGATCTTTTCCTAGTGCTTGGCTGAATAACGCCCATTTGTCTCTACCTTGAAAATTAGCGGCTAAAAACAGTCCGTGGTGTTGTCCACTTCTTACCATCTCTTTTGCTCTTGCCCAAGGGTAGGCATTTGCGTCTACTTTATAGCCTAGCAATTCAAGTTCATGGTTAATAATTTCCCAAGAGGCAGCATAAAACGCATAGTGCTTGACCATTTTGTCGTGGTCATGACCAACAGCGAAGCTTATGGTTTGTGCTCCGCTGGCCGTAAAACTGATTAAAAATAAAAGGTTAGCTACAACTTTTAACATGCTAATGCTCTCTGGAAATTAGCGCGATTAAACTATGCTAGTTTATATTGCCACTTTTGCTGGAAAATACCTAACATGCAAAGCTGAGAAAGCAAAATTGGGTAGTAGTTTTTGCCATGACTTTTCGCTAATTTGGCGGCTTCATTGCCTTTTAGAAAGTTTTTTAGAGAGTCTTTTGAAAAGTTCTTTGAACGATATGTTGAATTGTATGCTGATTCGTTTGATGCATAGATATTCTTTGGGAAATACAACCCAATTAGCGCTGCATCATCAAATATAAAAAAGGAGCTTAATAAAGCTCCTTTTTTATTCACAACTCCTTTTTAGGGAGTGAGCGGCTAGTTATTTATTGTCACTCGATTCTTTCTTGTACTTCTCGAACCAAGCTAACGTGTGCTCAATCTTGGTGATCATACGTGAAGGACGTGACGCGATGCCGTGGAAAGAGTCTGGTACCTTAACTAAGACTGTGTCAATCTTGCGAAGCTTCAGCGCTTGATAGAATTGCTCAGTTTCGGCCATTGGTGTGCGTAAGTCTTCCTCACCTGTGATCAACATCGTTGGCGTCGTAACGTTACCTACTAAAGACATTGGTGAACGTTGCCAATAGTGCTCAACGTGCTCCCATGGCATGCCTGGGAATTGCGTTGGAATTTGGCCTAATCCACTATCTGCTGTCAGTACTTTACTCAACCAGTTGATGACAGGTTTTGCGACAAGCGCAGCGTTAAAGCGGTCGGTTAAACCAATTGCGTAAGCGGTTGCAATACCACCAGCTGAGCCACCTGCGATAAATAAGTTGTTCTCGTCGATAAAGCCTTTGTCGATCATCGCATCTACACCAGAGTCGTGATCAGCAAAGTCTTCTTTTGAGCTGTACTTGTATTTTAGTAGCATGGCAAAACGCTCGCCATACGAACTACTGCCGCGGTGGTTATCGTAAAATACAACGTAGCCTTCTTGGGCAAAGCGTTGCAGTTCAGCAGAGAAGTGAGGGCCGTACGCTAGGTGTGGACCACCGTGAATTTCAATAATCAGCGGGTATTTTTTCTTCGGGTCGAAGTTAGGTGGTGTAATGTACCAACCTTGAATCTGTTCGCCATCAAATGATGACTTGTAGTTTATTTCGTGCACTTCCCCCAGTGACTTATGCGCAAGTAAATCTTCATTGAGTTGAGTTACTTGAGTCACTTTACCTTTAGTTGATACCAAAGCGACATCAGAAGGGCGGTAAGGAGAGCCGTGACTAAAAGCAATTGTACCTGAGCTGTTAGCGTCAAATTCGCCACTGATATATGGACGGCCTAGTGTTGTACCGGTAACGGTATCGTTCAAGTCGGCAATTTTACCTTTCGTCGTAATTATCGCTATTTTACGCTTACCAAAGTCGTCATAGGCAAAGACTAATTTTGACGAAGAAATCCATTTTGGATTCATAATAGAGCGGTCAAAGTCAGATGCAATTTCTTTGCTATTTTTCGACGACCAATTCATTAGGTTCAATTTGGCGTTGCGATATGGGTTTAGCGCATTAGACGTAGATAAAAACGCTAGTGTTTTACCATTGTCAGAAAACTCAGGGTTATACTCGCGACCTGGTGCTTGGGTAAGTTGCGTAAGTTCACCGTTGCTAACATTAACTGAATATAAGTCTGACTCTAAACGTTCATACTCCCAGTCTTTAGAGCGGTTTGCTGAGAAGACAATATTTTTCCCATTATTCGTCCACTCTAGCTTGCCTCTGTGATGGAACTCGCCAGATGTCACTTGGCGCGGTGTGCCACCTTCCGCTGGAATCACAAAAATCTGCTCGTAGCCTGGCGTTACTAAACCACGGCCGTCTGCTTGATAGTAGGCTTGGTCGATAACAATTGCCGGTTTTGACCATTTTGCACCTTTTGGTTTCTTCGGCATTTTTGCCAACGAGGTACGTTTAGCTTTTACTTTGTGATGATAGGCAAACCATTGACCATCTGGTGACCAAGTCAGGTTGCTGATGTTGCCTTGGATTCTACTAACAAGCGCGGTGCGATTTTCTTTGATGTAATGAACATGTACTTGCGTAGAGCCGCTTGAGTTACTTAGAAACGCAATCTTTTCACCGTCTGGTGACCATTTTGGTGAATAGTACTGATTCTCGTCGGCAAATAGTGGAATCTGCGTTTTGCTTTCTACGTCAACCATCCAAAGGCTGCGATTTTTGCTGTCCTTCATGATGTCGTTTGAGTTGCGGATATACACGAGCTTTTCACCATTAGGCGAAACTTTAATGTTACTCGCATACTCAAGGGCAAATATGTCTTCAGCTTGGAAGGTATCGTTAGCAAATACCGCGTACGAGGACACTAGGAAGGTTACAAGGGCAATCTTGCCGAGCTTTTTAATCATGAATTCGCTCCTATAAATTATCACGATGGCAAAAATATGCCTTTGAAAGAAAGTGTTGGCAATGCTAACACGCTAAATCGCGTTATTTTTCCGATAATTGGAAAAGGATAGCCTAAATCTGGTGTGTTTCCTGTCCAGCGATTGTGAGAACGAGGTCTTATTGAACGCTAGACTTGTTTGAAAATGAATCATGTTAATTCCAAAAAAGCCAGCTAGACGTTTTCGCCTAGCTGGTGGGAATAACGCACATAAATGTGCAGATTGGGAGAGTCAAAAACATGTAACAGAAGTTCGCGCATCCATGCGCTGTCCCGTCCACCTGCTTCCTTCAGGCAATATTGTTAGTTTGTGTTAAGTATCGGCTTGGAGTTCCAACACACGGCAAAGAGAGCATTTTCGCGAATGTGTTGAAATTTAATTGATACCTGCTGTACGCGCTTGTATCAAAGGCTTAACTCAAACTAACGAGGAGAGTATAACGCATTAATTTATTAATGCAAATGATAATGGTTTGCATTTAAGGATTTGTTATGTAGAATGATTCGCAAGCTCGAAATAAATCAGTGTCTGTTTGATTACTAAAGTTTTTTACGTCCAATTTAGCACTAGCGACAACTAGCAATTGATGGCGAAACAAATAGACGATGTAAATGTAGGTCCGCCAATAGCCGATATTTACTCGCTGAGGCCAATGTCGAGCCCAGGCGTTTAATGGTGTCATGATATCGGCTTTCGCAGTGGCCGATATCATGACACTAACGCCTTCTTATCTTGCACTTATCTACCGCCGTGCAATTATTCTTGCCTTGAATTTACTTTTACCATGAAGTTATTTTTAACATGAACTTACTTTTATTATGATGTTACTTTTACCGTGAAGTTACAGTGGACGAGCTATTTTAAATGGTTCTGTAATGCCTGCGTATTCGCTAGCACCAAGACGTGCGAGCGGTTTAACGTTATCTGCATGTACTTTAATTCTATCGTTTGCGACTGTGGCAACTTTAGGGTTTATGTATAGCTGCTTAACCTCTACAAATATTAATGACTGCGGTACGTCACCCAGTTCTTTCACCTCGAATAATTCACAGCCATAAGCAATGTCACATTGTGCGAGGCGGGGGAGGTCAAATCCTTCAAAAGGCACTGTTGATAAACCGTTGGCCTTTACCAGGTTTAACTCTGATTCACCGTGATCTAATGAAGCGGCGGTTTCAGTAACTAAATCTGCTTGGCTTTCGTTTGCGATTTGAATAACCATTTTGTTATTAGCTTTCACATTAACCAAAGTGTCCTTGAACTCACCATTTGGTTTCTTACCCACGGAAATCATTAGCAGCGCAGGGTTACTTGATACTGCACAAAAGTACGAGAACGGAGCCAAATTCAAAATTTGTTCATTATTGGCTCCCTCTGAACTTGTTAACGCCCAGGCGATAGGGCGAGGGATAATCGTCTGTGTCATTAAATGGTAGCGCTGAGAGGGGCTATATGTTTCAAAATCAATGATCATAGAAATTGTATCTTCTTGGTTTCTTAAATTGTTTTTTTTAAATCAGCATTGTTATAACACGGTGTCGGGGGTGGCTCTAGCTGAGAAATAAAAACATCGATTAGTGAAGAGACTACTTTGGGGCATTGTTACTTTCTTTTTTAAGTGAACAAATCTGATTGCTAATTCAAGCCTATTAAAAATATGTTAATAAAAACTTGAAAATATAAATGATAATGATTATCGTTTAGGTGATTTATTTAAACTCACCTAAGTCAGGTTTACAAGCAACATGAGAATATTTAGCACAATAACCGCAATACTTTTCACATCTACCACCTTATTTTCACTTAACGTTGATGCAAAAAACCATGAAGTGAAACTGCTTACCGCCGACGGTAGCGGGCAAACAATGGTGATGTCGCCAGGATTTTTGAAGGTCGAAAAGGGCGATACAGTCACTTTTGTGCCAAGTGATGTAACGCACAACGTTGAATCTATGTCGATACCAGATTCGGCGAAACCGTTCAGTAGTGAAATGGGCAAGTCGTTCACCGTAACCTTCAGCGAAGAAGGTGTATATCTATACAAGTGCACACCGCATTTTGCATTGGGCATGTTAGGAGTCATTCAAGCAGGCAATGCTAATAACCTAGAGAAAGTAAAGTCAGATTGGACGAAAGAAAGCACGGGCGTTGTGATGAACAAAGAGCGTGTTGAACAATATCTTTCGCAGATAAAGTAAGTAGAGGCTTTATGCAAGATCATCAATGGCAAGAACTACTTAGGCAAGGCAATGATTGTTTTCATGAGCAGCGTTGGAATCAGGCCGAATTCTATTACAGCGAAGCCTATGATTTACTGGCCTTCTCTTATCGAGCGAATCCACTTTGCTCACAAACTTTGATGGCTTGGATTTGTTCTTGCCACAATTTGTCTTCATTGTACGAAGAAATGAGCAACATTGACTTAGCGTTGCGCTTTGTCATGGCCCCTCATGAATACTTACTCGAAGTGTCAAATTCTTCAGTAGACAATGAAGACGTAAAATTAATCGCGTTTAAGGGTTTGAGCCTAACGCTTCCAGCAGTTATGTCTTTTGCACAAAAATACCCCATTTGCGAAGACTGTTTACAAAAATTCACTTCATTGCAGCAGCTAATGGATCATGAAGAAAAATCGATTCACTAGCTGAAAAAGGAGATAAAAACTGATGTTACGACTTACTTTAACTGTTTTACTTTTAACGATGTCTTTCGCGTCTTTTGCGCACTCAGGACATGATCATACCTCACCGATGGCCGCACTAGTTCATTTATTGTGGCTAGCTCCGCTGTTTATTGGTGCCGCAGCACTTCGCGCTTACATGACTAAACAGAAAGCACAGCAGAAAAACAACCACCAAGATTAATTTGAAACATTTTAGCTAGGATTTTAGCGCTACAGGCCTAAATCAGTGGCGAGGAGAATAAAACATGATTTTTGAGCTTTTAGAAAAGTTAGATGCTAAACAGCCGTTTGACCAAGCGTCAGCACATTGCGATATTCCATGCAAAATCTACGATCCCAGCAGTGCGCAAATTGCTGTGCTAACGATGATTCGTATGGTTGATTTACTGGAAGAACTAAAGGCACACGACACTTTATCTTTTGAGCAACAAGCAACATTTAATCGCCTTGTAAGTGAAAAAGAAGATCACGGTAAAAAAGTTAAAGAGGAAATACGTGTTATTTGGGGTGACTACATTAAGAAACCTCAACTTGAGAATCATCCAGAGTTGCATGAGCTTACGCACGAAATCATGCTGGCAGCGTCTTTCGCCAAACAGCATATTGATAGAGCTGCAACCGTTGCATTACTTGAGAAAGTTAACACATTTGCTGAAATTTTCTGGCAAACCAAAGGGGTTGCGGTATTTCGAGCGACTTGCCCTTATCCGCCTGCAGAAACTGTAGTTTATCCCGATTTGAAGCCTTAGCGTTTCAAAATCAATAGTAAAAGCTCATTATGCTAGGTATGAAAATTTGGAAAGTTCGGGGCCAAAGTATGGCTCCAATTATCCCTCCTGGTTGCTTCATTTTGGCGACTAAATGGCTGAACCTTTTTCCGATTAGAGCGGGTCAACGGTTGGTTATTGACCACCCCAAGTACGGCATTATTGTGAAAACCGTCGCATGCGTTGATAAAAATGGATTAATTTGGTCAAAAGGAGAGAACATGGAAAGTTTGCCGGTAGAGCAGTTAGGACCTGTTAGCAAGCAACAAGTGCTTGGACGGGTCATTAGAATTTTCAAACCTGTTTAATTATCGATAAAAGTTGATACATGAATCCAGCCTTCACTTTGTTGGGGGAAACCCTTAACAACATCAAAATTTATTCGGCCGCTTTAAAAGCGGTCATGCCTCGTTATCGAAGACTGTTCTTACCGCTTACATTAGTCCTGCTTTTTGCCCAGAGTAGCACACGTGAGCTAGTTGTTTCAGTCCTTTCTGATGCCTTCTGGCAAGTTGCCGTTTTTGTTGCGATTACATTGACGGTTTATCATTTGTTTGCCGATAAAATAAGCCGATTATATACCAACAGTCGCGGTGAAATTAGCCCGTTTAAGCAAGTAGCAACAGCGAGTGCTATGGGCATGCTGCCGGGATGTGGTGGCGCAATAATCGTAATTACGCAATTTGTTAGCGGTAAAATGAGTTTTGGTGCGGTAGCTGCTGTGTTAACTGCAACTATGGGAGATGCGGCATTTTTATTAATAGCAGCAGAGCCAATGACGGGCTTCGCTACTATGGCGCTTTGTTTTGTCGTTGGTGTTATATCAGGTGTTATCGTTAATGCACTTCACGGACCAGAATTTTTATGTGACACAGCGATTGAAAGAGATGCAAACTCACAAGACCATCAAGGTCTCGATGATGATCTTTTAGTAGACAGTACATGTAAAAGTCATTGTGCGGAACAGAAAACACATACGCCTAAACAACTTCCTTTTCAATTAAAAGTACAGGGTATTTTGTGGCAATGGTTAATGTTGCCCGGCGTGATAGTTGGCTTGCTTATGGCAGGGCAGTTGGATGTAGCAAACTTATTTAGTTTAACTGAAAGCCAAGTTCAACATGTAGGTGCTGGTTTTGCCTTTACGTTTATTTTGCTTTGGGCGACGACGCGAGAGATAACAAACTTCGAATCACTTGTCGCAGAGGACAAAAAAGCACGGCAGTCGAAGGCTTTTCAGAAGGTAGCGCTTGATACTAATTTTGTGACCAGTTGGGTTGTCGCTGCATTTTTAGGTTTTGAGTTGTTTGTTCTTTTTGGAAACATAAATTTAGGCAGCGTTTTTGGTCACGTTCCAGCCTTTGCACCAATGGTAGGCGTCTTAGTTGGAATGATTCCTGGCTGTGGCCCTCAAATCATTACCACAACTCTTTATTTGAGCGGTGCGGTTCCTCTCTCAGCTCAGATTGGCAATGCAATTAGTAATGATGGCGACGCACTATTTCCAGCAATAGCACTTTCTCCGAAGGTTGCTATCGTAGCCACCTTATACTCGTCGATACCTGCAATAATTGCGGCTTACACGTACTTTTGGTTATTTGAATAGGGTATGCACGCCTTGTTTTTAGTCATAGTGTGAACATAGCTTTGGCATCGAATAAAAAATTAAAACGGCTAAAAGTGGCAGAGCTGGATGTAAGACAAACCTCCTTTTTAACATCCAGCAGCCTAGCTCGTCAGTCTTTTACTCACTAATTCCCCTACAGAAAACAAATGACTAGGTAACCATCTTTGTCAGATCCTCATTTGTTACGCACATAAGTACTTTAAATTTTTTATCCCGTCCCTCTTCATTATCAATACTGCTATTTACAATCCAAATGATAATTATTATCATTATCGACCGCGGGTTGGAGTAGCTATTTAGGTCTCTCAACTGTACTGCTATTTCACGCTCGCTTAGACAAAAAAATATTTATAAGTAGTCGCATTAACAAACTATCTAGCGTGTTTGTTTGAGTGCGTTTGTTCTTTAATAAAAATGACACTAAGTGAAAAATATGAAATTCAATAAAGTTGCCCTAGGCCTATTTTGCGCATGTGGGGCACTATCGCTTCCAGCATTGTCAGATGAATTTGACGATGAAAGTATCGAAACTATTGTTGTAACTGGCCAGAAAATTGATCGTTCTTTAAAAGATACAGCAAATAGTGTTGCCGTTGTAACTGCTTCAGATATTGAAAAATTGAACGTGCAGAATGTCGCGGATATCTACAACGTCATTCCAAATATTTCTGGTGATTTTAACCAAGGTTTTACCATTCGCGGTATCAATGCCTTTAATGTTTCTGGCGGTGGTAATAGCTTCCTAACGAGTATGTACCTTGATGGTGCACCTTTACCATACCGAGTCGTAAAAAGCGGCGCATTGTCAGTATGGGATTTATCTCAAGTAGAAGTATTTCGTGGAACGCAATCAACATTGCAAGGTCGTAACGCATTGGCTGGTGCGATTATGCTGCGCACTCAAGACCCTACGTATGAGTGGACGGGCAAGGGCAAAGTCACCTTAGGCGAACATGGCCAACAAGAATTTGCGTTAGCAGGTGGCGGGGCAATTATCGATGATCTTTTAGCATTCCGAGTAGCTATTGAAGACAAGCAATTCGATGGTGACATTGACAATGTAACGCGTGGTGAAGAGTCGAATTATGAAGACAATCAAACGATCCGCGGTAAATTGTTATTCGAACCAACAGATACTATCGATGCACTACTAACCGTAACAAGTAGTGAAGCAGAATTTGGTCCTCAGTGGGCACTATTTGAACATGGAGATTCTGCCTTCGATCGCGAAACTTGGCACAACTCTCATATCTATGAATCGACGGATACTGACCTATTCAACTTAGAAGTGTCGTGGGAAATCAATGATTTCTGGAGCTTTGACTCAATTACAACATTCAGTGATTCACAGTATCGCTACAACTGGGATGGCGATATGACGCCAGAGCAGATAGTTGAAGATAATCGCTACGAGCGAAACGATGAAACACTAAGCCAAGAATTCAGATTGACTTATGTATCTGACAATTTAGAAGCTGTCGCTGGTTTCTATTTATCAACCTTAGAAGTTGACGACCAATCTAATGGTGAACGCTTTTTAACGTTTGAAGAGTTAGGCTTACCTTCTCTTGAAGTATTACTAACGGCGCCACCAGCATTTGGTGGTTTTGGTTTACCTGCTGAATATGCAGCGCTTGTTGTGCCATTATACCCTGACATTGACCCTGTTATTTTGGGCCTTGATTCAAGTATCGATAGGGAAGTCGATACGATGGCGGTATACGCAGACGTTAGTTGGAAGCTAAATGACAGTATCGATATTTTAGCGGGCATTCGTTATGACGAAGAAGAGCAACAAAACGGCTCTTACGCAAATTACACGGTCAACAATGTCATGCCTGACCCTAGTTCGGTACCAGCGCCACTAGATCAAGTAGTTGCAGGTATCAACAGTACACTAAATGGCATGGCTACGGCAGCTTCAGGCTTAGAGCCAAAAGCAAAAGCTGACTTTGACGCATGGTTGCCGAAGTTAGGTGTAAGTTATCACTTTAACGATGACATCACGACAAGTTTTATCTTCCAACGTGGTTACCGCTCAGGTGGTGTGGGTACCAATATCGCCCAACAACGGGTATTTACTTACGACCAAGAATACACTGACAACTTCGAACTAACTTTACGCTCGGTTTGGCAAGGTGGTAAGTTGATGTTTAACACTAACGTGTTCTACACGGAGTGGACAGATCAACAAATCAGTATTCAACTCTCACCTGCGTCGTTTGATACAGAAACGGTAAATGCTGGTGAATCAAATATCAAAGGTTTCGAAAGTGAGTTGTTCTACTACCCATCAGGTCAATTATCAATTACGGCTGGTGTTGGTTTAGCGAAAACTGAGTTTGATAAATTTGACTACGTAGTTCAATCAACAGGTGAAGTTAAAGACTTAGCAGGGCGCCGATTTGCTGATTCACCTGAATGGACTGCAAATATTGCCGTGAACTACGATTTTGGCGACGGCTTTACTGCTGGCGTTAATGCCAACTACAAAGGTTCTAGCGTTGCTTACTTAGACCCTGAAACATCACTTGGTGCAGACAAAATTGTGTTGCATCCAGATCCTAAAAACGATGCTCGCACAATTGTTAACGCGAATGTTAGCTACCAGTGGGACGACTACACAGTAAGACTTGATGCACGTAATTTACTCGACGAAGAGTACATCACGTCATTCGTCTCTGATGCCTCAACGGCGGGTGGAGGCGACAGCTACGGGCAGCATAAATTAGGACGCACTCGTCAGGTGAGCCTGAGCTTCTCAGCAGAATTCTAATTATAAAAACAGGCACATGGGCTGTTCGCTAATGTGCCTAACAACTCTTTAAAGGCACTAAGGTCAGAACGTGAATAAATTTAAACTATCGTCGTTGGCGATTGTGCTCTCTATTTCTTCGTTAGCTTATGCTGATGAAAAAAAAGACATGGAAGTTATCGAAGTAAAAGGTAGCTACCTTCAAGGTTACAATGCACACAGTGCAAGCGGTGCATCGCGCCTTGAGCTGGATATTATTGATATCCCGCAATCGGTATCAGTTATTACTGACAGCCAAATGAGTGATTATCAACTTAATGATATCGATGCGGTACTCGATACTGCAACAGGCGTAAACGTAGAGCGTATTGAAACCGACCGTACCTACTATACCGCCCGTGGTTTTGATATCACGAACTTCCAAGTTGATGGTGTTGGTTTACCGTTAACATCGGGTAACAATCACGCTGACGAAGATACATCAGTATATGATCGAATCGAAGTAATTCGAGGCGCCAATGGCTTGATGACAGGTGTAGGTAACCCGTCGGCTACGATCAACTTTATTCGCAAGCGCCCAACTGCTGAGAATGATTTCAATGTTAGTGCACAGCTTGGTAGTTGGAATAAGAAACGCTTTGAGTTAGACGGTACCTATCACTTCAGCGATAGTACTGCTGCCCGTGCTATTGTAGTTACCGAAGATACAGAGTCTTACTTAGACCGTTATGAAACGGCGAAAAACATCTACTACGTATTCTTGCAGCACAAGTTCTCGGAAAGTACAGAGCTTTCAATTAGCCATGTGGTTAATGATAGCCAAGCGACTGGTAACAACTGGGGTGCAAATCCATTGTTTTACACTGACGGCTCTGCAACAGACTATGACGTCGGCACAAACACGTCTGCCGACTGGTCAAACTGGGATGTCAAAAAACAAAATACCGTGATTGAGTTGAGTCATAACTTCGATAATGGTTGGAACTTACGTGGTACATACTCGCGCAAGACAACTGACGAAGATACTGAGCTGTTCTACGTTTACGGTACCCCAGATAAAACGACAGAGCTCGGTTTGTTCGGCTACGCAAGTGAATACGATAACGACGACGAACATGATTTATACGACCTTTACTTAACAGGCGACTTTGACGCGTTTGGCCGAAACCACGAGTTTGTTGTTGGTGCAAACCACTCATCAATGGAAGGTGAAGAAGTTTCATTATACGACTACACCACTGGTGCTGGTTTCCCTGTCATGCCACCGTTGACTGAATGGAACGGTAATACGCTTAAGCCAGTTTTTGCTGATGGTTTGACTGGCTCAGACCGTGATGTAGAACAAACATCATTCTACTTTACTGCGCGTTTCAGTGTTACTGACGAGCTATACCTCTTAACGGGTGGGCGTCAGAACGAATGGGAGTCAAAAGGTGAAGCATACGGTGCAAACTTAAACGACAGTTATGACGACTTTATTCCTTACCTAGGTGCGGTATACAACATTAGCGATAGTACAGTAGCTTATGCGAGCTATACGGAAACATTTGTTGCGCAAACTGAAACTGATGCGAAAGATCAAGGACTAGATCCAATCACGGGCGAGAGTAAGGAAGTTGGTATTAAAACGGCCTTGTTTGACGACAAGTTACTCGTAACGGCTGCCTACTTTGATGTTGAACAAAATAACATCGCCACTGAAGACCCTGCTACAGCTGACTTACCACCTGAGCAAAGGCGTTACATTGCTAATGACGGTGTTAGCTCTTCTGGTTTTGAGATCGACATTGCTGGTGAGGTATTGCCAGGCTTACAAACAAGCGTCGGTTTTACTAGTTTTGATATCGATGTACCTGAATCTGGTGATGAGAACATTGCCAATTACACGCCTGAAATGCTGTTCAAATTTGCTGCAACGTACAGAGTACCTCAAGTTGAAGGTCTAACAGTTGGAATGAACACACGTTGGCAAGATGACATCTCTCGCAACCAAGGTGTTGTTGGCGCTGGCTTTGCGAATGAAGGTGAAGAGATTATCACTAAGCAAGATTCTTATGCCATCGTTGATCTTATGGTGCGTTACGAGATTGATGAAAACATGTCGTTAACCGCAAACGCGAACAATGTTACTGATGAAAAATACCTTACTAGCCTTTATTGGGCACAAGGTTATTACGGCGCACCAGCCAACTACTCATTGACATTTAACTGGTCACTATAGCGACCTCGTTAATCAAATTGCAAAACATCGCTTAGGCGGTGTTTTGCTGTTTATAAAAGGGCGCATAATGAGAAAAACGTTATTTAAGTGGCATTCGATTAGCGCATTGATAGCGCTGATTCCCATCATGATTATTGCCGTTACTGGCAGTATATTGGTTTTTAAAGTTGAGATTGATACTTGGCTAATGCCGGCACATATGCAGGTGGAGTACACAGAGCAAACTCCGCGTTTGAATTTCAACGAATTAATTGAAAATATTGAAGCTAAGCACCCAGAATTTTTAATGGGTAGCTGGGAAATCTTCGACGGTGCTCCTGGGCAAAAAATGGCCAGAGCTGATACCGCTTATGTCATTGAGAAGGCGACGGGCTATTGGCACAAACTGTATATTAATCAATATACTGGGGAGCTATTGTCAGCACCTGTCACTGTTGTTCATGACTTTACAGATTGGTTGCTTTCATTGCATTACACGTTTTTATTAGATTTCACAGGCACTGTTATTGGCGCAGTGATGTCGATTATTCTCTTTTTCCTTGGTGTTAGTGGCATTATTCTACATAAGCAATTTTGGAAAAAGCTCTTTACGTTGCGCTTTGGTGCCTCTAAACGTGTGCTCTTTAGTGATGTCCACAAACTCTTTGGTATCATTTCTTCGCCAGTAATACTCATTGTTGCCCTGACTGGCGCCTATTTTAATATCTATGCGGTAGTGCACGAAATTGAAGAGCACTCGGAGCCGCATCCACTGCTAACTCAGGCACTATACAGCGACAGCATCGATTTTCAGCATCTACTAAATCGCACCGAGACTGATTTAGATAATTATCGCCCGACTTACATGACTTTCCCATTCGAGCCGGAGTTACACATCACATTTTATGGCGAAGTGCCAACCGGCAACCCTCTCACAAGTGAATATGCGAGTATGCTGACCTACAGTCGCGATACAGGTGAGTTGATGAGTAGTTATGATATTCGCACGGCACCTGCGGTCAACGTTGTCGTAGACACATTCAGAAAACTACATTTTGGCTATTTTGCCGGTTTGCCAAGCAAAATAATTTGGGCGGTCTTGGGATTAACACCGCTATGGCTATCACTTACTGGCTTGTATTTCTATTGGTTCAGAAAACACAAAGGTCGTAAAAAACGATTGCCTTCACAAGCGACACAACTTGGCTAGATCGGCATCAGCTGTGTGCCCAAAAATAACAGATAGGAATGTGTAGACGATGGAAAATTATTCAGCATTGGCGAACGACATTAAGGTGTTGGTAGTAGAAGACGATCCAGAATTAAACGAGTTAATTGTTGGTTTGCTTACTGACCATCACTATCAAGTTGAGTCATGTCTTGATGGCGAAGAGGGTTTGCTAAAGGCCGCTACAAATAACTATCAACTCATCTTATTGGACGTAATGTTGCCCAAACGGGATGGTTTCTCGCTATTGAAGGTGCTGCGAAAGTCCTGCCAAACACCAGTGATTATTGTGACCGCTAAAGACGCTGAGCAAGAGAAAATTATGGGTTTTAGTCACGGTGCTGATGATTATGTTGCAAAGCCCTTTAATTCGACTGAATTAATGCTGCGTATTGAGGCCATTTTGCGTCGCAGTCGCCCTCAACAATCGCCACAAGATGCTGACCAACTATGTTGTGAGAATCTGGTGATTAACGTTAAGTCAAAGAAAGTATTGGTAGACGGTCAACCATTAGTTCTAACGCCAACTCAATTTAGATTGCTGTTTGAACTGTTACTTCATCAAGGAGAGGTTTTGTCAAAAGCCTATCTCTATCAAAGAGTGCTTAACCGCAGTATCAGCGCGTACGATCGAAGCGTCGACATGCATTTAAGTCGTGTTAGGAAAAAGCTCAATCAAGCAAGTGGGCCCGGCAGTCGACTGAAGACAAGTCACGGTAAAGGGTATTGCTTTATATGAGTCGACAACTTTTCTGGAAGCTTTGCCTAATTTTCGCCACAGGCGTTGTTGCGCTTTTCTACTGCATAAATCAACTGACTAGCAGGACAGAAGAGGGCATGAGTATGCTTGCCGACGAGCATCGGCAAGCAATTATTCAATGGGGCAAAGAGGCAGAGATGCTGTACAAAACCGGGAAGTTGGAAGCACTCTCTGCTTTTGTGGACGAACTTAAGGTTCAAGAGAATACCTGGGTGTCAGTGATTAGCTTTGACTATCAAGGCGTAGTTGGCGACCAACTTAGCGATGTATACAGCGGCGAGCCAATGTTTGGTCGAAGCGTCGATTGGAAAATACATTTATACCTAAATTACAACCCTGTCATGGAAGTGCCATTTGATGGTATTAGGGCCAGCTTTCTTGTCCAGCTTCCCGTGCGCATGAGGCCTGGTGCTTACTGGAGGTATGCACACATTGGGATGCAAATTGTTGTCCCTACTATCTTACTGTCTTTATTGGCCTACCTACTTTATCGATACATTATGAAACCCTTGATGCAACTTCAATCAGCGACGCGCACTTTTCGAGATGGCGACTTGGCGGTGAGGGCACAGGTACTGATGGGCAATCGAAATGATGAATTCTCAGATTTAGCGAAAACATTTGATGAAATGGCGGCTCGCATTGGTGAACAAATTATTAGCCAGCGACAGCTTATTGCAGATCTTTCCCACGAATTACGCACGCCATTGACACGACTAGATATCGCCCTAGCTTCAGTCGAAGATAACAATAACACTCCAGAAATCACGCGTATTGAGCGAGAGTCTGCACATATACGTCGTTTGGTCGAGGACACTCTGTCACTGGCTTGGTTAGACAACGAAAAACCAGAGCTTAAACAAGAATCCCTAGATGTCATCGATTTGCTTGAAGTGCTAATCGAGGATGCGCGATATGAATTTCCTGGTCGGGTGATAAACGTCGAGTTTCCAGATTCACTCTGCATTGAAAATTCTAGCCATCGAGCGGCAGGTCAGGCAATAGAAAACATTCTACGTAATGCTCTGCGTTATACGCCCGAAGGCAAAACGGTATCTGTCTCAGTAACGACAAAACACAATCTTGTAGAGATTGAGGTTGTTGATCAGGGGCCTGGTGTGCCAGAGAATATGCTCACCGATATCTTTAAACCCTTTTTTAGGGTCGATAAATCGCGAGAGCGCAACGGCAACAGTTTTGGCTTAGGCCTTGCGTTAGCACAGCGTCAATTAAGGACGATTGGCGGAACTGCGAGAGCTCAAAATGCGCCTGAAGGGGGCTTGGTTATGTCGATTAGTTTGCCGATAGATAACTAAGTTAAACAAGAACGTAGCGAAAAAATAGCTCATAAAGTGGTGGCTATCGTTTGAAATGTAACAATTGTAAAAATGCTAGGTTTTGCACGCACAAATGATAATAATTCGTATTTGAGAATATGAAAACAAAAATTGCAAGGTCTCTCATGAATAAAAAGTTAGCTCCATTAACGTCAGCAATATTATTCGCGTTAAGTGGACAGTTTGCTGTAGCAAATGACGAAGTGTCTGAAGAAGATTTAGAAACTATCGTCGTCGTTGGTCAAACAACGAATACCCTTATTACCCCAGAAGAGCTTGATAAATACCAAGCGAATGATTTAGGTGACATCTTCCGCCTAGTGCCGTCTGTTTCTGTCGGTGGCTCAATCGGCGTAGCACAAAAAGTTTACGTACGTGGTATGGAAGACACACTATTAAACGTAACAGTAGATGGCGCTCGCCAAACGAGTACTTTGTTCCATCATATTGGTCGCCTATCAATTGATCCTGATTTACTAAAAGAAGTAGAAGTTCAAGCGGGTGCTGGTGAAGCAACTGCGGGTGCCGGTGCCATTGGTGGTGCTATCCGCTTTAAAACGAAAGACATCAATGATGTATTGTTATATGACGAACAGTTTGGTGGAAAAATCCGAGCTAGCTATTTCTCAAATGAGGGCTACAAAGCAAGTGCATCACTTTACGGTCGTTTAAATGACGAGTGGGGTGTATTAGCAAGCTATGTATACACAGACCGTGACCTAATGGAAGATGGTAACGGCGATGAAATTAGCGGAACCGATCCTGAACAGAGTTTAGCTTTTGTTAAGCTAAGCGGCATGTTTAGTGACAGCCATGGCATGAGCTTGAGCTATGAAATTCGTGAAGAAGAAGGTGACTTCGTGCAGCGTCCAAACTGGGCAGAGTCAGGTTGGAATAGTATCTATCCGCTTACTACTGAACGCGATACGATTGTACTTAATCATAACTTCGGTTCAGGCGATTTAATTAATGTTGAAACCAGCATTTATCACACTGAGGCGAGCGTAGAGCAAGACGTATATGACCGCTGGGGGATTTACCGTGGTGAAGTGACCTCAACTGGCTTTGATATTCGCAACACCAGTATTTTAGGTGACCATCAGTTTACTTACGGTGTAGAGCACCGTGAAGACGAAGTTCAATCAGGTGCACCACGCACAGTTGGCGCAAAAGAGGAAGGCACAGTAACAGGCGTTTTCTTGCAAGATCACTGGCAGTTAACACCAGCCCTTTTACTGAGTTACGGTGTACGTTATGACCAGTATGACTTGGAATTAGTCACTTACGATTCAGATGTTGATAGTGACGGTGTGAGTCCTAACGTGGGTGTTCAATATGCATTTAATGATAACTGGACACTAAACTTAGGTTATGCCGAAGCGATGCGTGGCAAAGAAGTTGGTGACTCTTTTACCATTGAAGCGGGTTATGTCACGGTTGATCCAGAATTAGAAGCGGAAGAAGTAAGCAATACTGAGTTGGGTTTAGCTTACCGTGATGACCATTGGAACATTATTGCATCGGTATACCAAAGTGATATCGACGATGTCATTTTAGATCAGTTAGGCCAAGGTACATATTTTGAGAATGTTGGCACGCTTGAAACTGATGGTTTTGAATTAAAAGTTGGCTACTGGTTTGAAGGTTGGAATGTTGTCGCAAGTTACAGCAACAACGATGCTGAACTAAATGGCAACCCAGTAGAAGGCTACGAGCACATTGGTTTGGCTAACGATCGCGGTGACACATTGAGCTTAAACGTAAACTACAGCTTGTCAGATTCTGTAGAGTTTGGCTGGAACCTCCAATATGTTCAAGACCTAAACAACATTGAAGTATTCCACCGTGTTGTTGAAATCGGCTGGAGCGATAGCTTAGCTGAGATTGATAAAGAAGGTTATCAGGTGCACGACATTTTCGCACAGTGGGAGCCTAACGATTCGATATTGGTTAACTTCACCGTGCAGAACTTGTTTGACAAACTTTACAGAGACCATTCAACAGTAGGGGACTACAACCATATCCCTGGTTGGGAAGGTGTTGGTGGCTTATATGAAGCAGGTCGAGATATACGTTTATCAGTGACGTATAATTTCTAAACACCACATATTGAGAAAACGGTAATCAGCTTGGTGGTTACCGTTTTTTTTATGCGTTCAATTGGTATTAACACACTTACTATCGGTTTATTAAGGGCATTTTGGTGTTAAGAAAAATTCTATTTTGGTCCCATTTAGCAGTCGGGATCTGTGTCGCTATTATTGTTTTTGTCATGTCTGCAACGGGCGTGGTGCTAACTTATGAGGCGCAAATTAAAGAATGGAATGATGCGAGGCACAACGTCGTTGCGTTACAAGGTCAGCAAAGGATCACAACAGATCAAGTGCTGGCGATTGCTCGAGATAAACATCCAGAACTCAATCATATCTATATTCATCAATACAATGTTAATCCAAACAGTGTTAATCAAGATAATGGCGAAGGTCGTGCAATTCCGATCTGGGTAGGGATGAATCGTTATTTGTTGCATCCTTATTCAGGCGAGGTTATTCAAACAGGCCCCGGCTGGGTGCTGGAATTCTTGCATGTGACCGCAGAGTTGCATCGTTGGTTAGCTTTAGAAGGTGAGTGGCAATTAATGGGTAAAGTTGTGACGGCATACAGCAATCTTCTGTTTATATTTTTAATCGTTAGCGGTGCTTATTTGTGGCTGCCTAGAAAGCTGAGCATAAAATCGATTAAGTTACAGCTGATGTTTAAACGCCGCTATAAAAGTCGCCACGCCAAGCATTTCAACTGGCATCATGTTTTTGGTTTTTGGGCGTTAATCCCATTATTTTTAATTGTTACAACAGCAACAATTTTTCATTTTCATTGGGCAAACGCATTGCTATACATTGCCAATGGCGAAGATGCTCCCGGCCCTCGAGAAAAGCGGGTATCAGTTGGTATTGCTGATGGAGAACGGAGTTACGAGCAACTTTTCACTGCGGCTAAACAACACGCAGTTAGCAGTGGTGTCAGTGACTGGCATTCTATGTGGATTGAACTTGGCAGAGTAGAAGGGCAAACCCGCTTTTGGATTGATCCAAGTCTTGGTAATAGTTATGAACGCGCCTATGAACTGTATCTTGACAACAACACAGGAGACGTTGCTAGTGCAAAGTATACAAGCGATTGGTCTAAGGGCGACCAAGCGTGGGGCGTCGCACGTTTTCTTCACACAGGCGAATATTATGGTGTTGTGGGTCAGACGATTGCGGGCTTAGCGTCATTGGCAGCGTGTTTCTTGGTATACAGCGGACTTGTGTTGTCTTGGCGACGGTTAATACGACCAATGTTAAGAACGAGAAAACCTTTAAGGCATGACAATGCGGGATCTTAAGTCTCTATCTTAAGTATTAGTTTTATAGAGGCTAGTTAGGAATGACCATTGATATGTGTCATAGGCAAAGCTTATCTAGCTGGCCTTTTAATCAATTCGTGAACCAACAAATAAAGCCATGAACATTTAGGAAGAGTAACGTGTATAGGAAATTGATACATAGTTACAATAAAGGCAAATAAAAATTGTTCTTATTAGTAATCGCATTGAAGGTTTTTTTGTCTGTTGCTAAAATCCTACCGATTTACAGTTCTTTACAGAAATTCTAAGAACTCAAAACACTAATCCTAATAAGAGTTAAATAATGAAGACTTTCTCTCTATCTAAAGTTGCCCTAGCCATTGCGGTTTGTGCAACGAGTTCATTGGCTATTGCTGATGATAGTGCTGCTCTGAATGGCAATGATGTCGAAACAATTACCGTTACCGGTCAAAAGATCGAACGTACTTTACAAGAAACAAAGGAAAGTGTTTCTGTCATTACCGCTTCAGATTTAGAGCTGATGCCAGTGGTTGATATCAACAACGTTTTTGATATCACACCAAATGCATATGATTTAGGCTTTGGTGAACATTTTGGTTTACGTGGTGTGAGTCAGAACTCTCTTTCGACTGGTGGTGGTGACGGCGCTCTGGCGACTTTATACATCGATAATGTAGCCTACACAGGTTTTTCATCACGCTTTAATTCAAAAGATATGTGGGATGTAGAACAAGTAGAAATTTTACGCGGTCCGCAATCAACAAACGTTGGTCGTAATGCGTTAATCGGTGCAGTTGTTGTAAAAACGATTCGCCCAGAGCTTGATGAAGTTTCAGGAAAGATGAAACTTCAAGCAGGTAATTACGGGCAGAAAGCCGTTAGCGGTGTTTTTAATATGCCAGTTACCGACAACTCGGCTCTACGCATTTCTGGTCAATACAATGAAAAAGATGGCCACGTTAAAAATGCGACGCTAGGCACAGATGATTTCGATGCACGTGATAACACGAATGTCCGAGCGCAATACTATGTAGAATTTTCAGAAGATTTCAATGCTAACTTGATGGTTGGTTATGTCAATACGCATCGCGGTCAAGACATTTACCGCGCGGACCTGCAACCAGAAGAGAGCTTTACTGCGTCAGATAACCTTGTCGGTTTCGAAGACTATGAAGGCGTAAATGCAGCGCTTACCCTAGACTATAAGATTAACGAGACATTAGACTTTACTGCGATTACGTCATATTTTGATGGCGAGTACGAGCGTTTTGATGATGACGGTGGTGCTCCTGATGGTGGTAACGCATTCCGTGGGCGCCATGGTGAAGATACTAACTGGGCACAAGAATTCCGTTTAACTTACCAATCAGATAAGTTACGTGGTGTCGCAGGTATTTATTACACAGAAGTAGAAGTGCTAAACAATACTTCTGGTTTAGTTGGTATTTTCCCAGCAGAAGTTGGTGTACCTGCAGTACTCTTACCTTTTTATCCAGAACAATTAGAAATCGACGTTGCTGTTCCATTCGAGCAAGACACTACAAACTACGCTATTTACACTGAGTGGGACTATCAACTAAATGAGAAGGTAACCTTATCAGCAGGTTTCCGATACGACTATGAGGAGCAAGACTCATTAGCGTCTACCAATAATACGTTAGCAGATGGATTCTCTCTGCCGGACCCTGTCGAATCAGGCCAAACTGCAGATTTACTTTTCCCAGGAGCAGGCTTAGGTCCTGTTGTTCAAGCAGGTGTTACGCAGGTTAATGGGTTACTAAGCGGCTTACTTGCGCCAGTTATTGAACCACCTAGAAATGTTGATTACGAAGCATTTTTACCGCAATTTGGTATCACTTACGATATCAATGACGAAATGTCAGTGAGTGCTTTCTACAAAGAAGGTTATCGTGCAGGTGGTGCTGAACTAAGCCTAGGTGGAGAACAAAACGACTATGACCCAGAATACCTTTCTAACTATGAATTAGCGTTCCGTTCAGTGCTGTTAGACGGCGATATGGTCTTTAACGCCAATGCGTATTTTGGTGATTGGAAAGACCAACAAACAACGATTTGTTCAGAAATCAATTCACTGGATTGCATTACGGTTAATGCGGGTGAATCTGAGATTTACGGTGTTGAACTTTCAGCTCAATATACATTGACCGAAGACGTTAACATGTTTGCAAGCGTTGGCTATGCACATAATGAATTTACAGATTTCAATGTTAATCGTTCGGGTTATGTGACTGAAGATTTAACAGGTAATGATTTTGCGTATTCCCCAGATTTAACAGCAGCGATCGGCGCAACTGTTTACGTTACTGACGAAATTTATTTTAGTGGTAATGTGAACTATCAAGATGAAAGCTATTCATCAGTTCAAAATGATCGAACTTTGGATTCACGTGTGCTAACAAATCTAAAAGCTGGTTTCAACGCTGAAAACTACAGTATTGAAGCTTATGTAAACAATCTTACTGATGAATTTTACTTCACCTCAGACTTTCTTCAAGCTGATGGTGTAGCGCGCATTGTGCGTGGTGGACTGCCGCGTATGTTTGGTATTGCGTTAACGTATAACTTTAATTAGCACTGAAGTACTTAACTAAAGCCCACGTCTTATGGGCTTGTTCTATTCTGGCCTTATTACATACTGAGTTTCATTGATGTTTAATCGAGCGAAGTGGTTTAAGTTTCACAGTTGGGTGGGGTTTAAGCTCTCAATTTTAATCTGTTTTACGCTAATTACTGGAACCATTGCAGTATTGTCACATGAGCTTGACTGGCTGACTAACTCGGCAATGCGGGTTGATGGTGATACGGTTAAAGAGCTCAACTGGTCTGCTATTTATCAGCAAGCGAAAACACAACAACCGGATAAGCACTTCTTACACGTAAAGGCGCCAATTGACCCTTGGTTCTCAGCAGAGGTTGTTTACTACGAAAATGAGGATGAGCTTCACCGATTGTTTTTTCATCCAACCTCGGGGGAGTACTTAGGCGATGGTCGGTGGTACAACTGGCAACGATTCTTTCGTATGTCACATCGCCACTTAATGGTGCCGACTAAAATTGGTGTCACTATTGTTGGGGCACTTGGCTTTTTAATGCTGATATCACTTTTGACAAGTTTGGTGGTTTATCGTAAATGGTGGCAAGGCTTCTTTCGTATGCCTCGAAGAGGTCATCGCAAGGTGTTATGGGCAGACATGCATAGGTTAACTGGGGTGTGGAGCATGTGGTTCGTGTTCATTATGTCAGTGACTGGCATATGGTATTTTGTTGAGGTTAATGGCCTAAGAGCTGTTTACCCCGAACGTGCCAAGGCTATATCTGAACAGGCACAGCAGGTGAAAGTGATGCCAACGGTAGAGGCATTTGACAAAATGCTAGCTCGTACAAAGCAGAGCTACGAAGAGTTAACCATTCAAATTATTCAGTTTCCCCGCAAGGCTGGCGGTTCGGTTGTTGTTCAAGGTCAAGCAAACGCGGTACTCGTGAGGGACAGAGCAAATGCTGTGAGTTTTGACCCAATTACAGCTGAATTGATAATGAAAAACCGAGGTGAAGATTTATCAGTGCATGCGCGTATATCAGAAGCCGCTGATCCTCTGCATTTCGGTACTTTTGCAGGCTTTCCGTCTAAGGTTGTTTATTTTGTATTTGGCGTCATTTTGTCGATTCTTGCTGTATCAGGGACGTATATTTATGGCATGCGAGTAGCTAAGGTCAGCAAAGCTGAAGCTAGACCTCGTCGAAAAATTTGGAGTGCCGCTGGAAGTCAAATGGGGTGGGGTAAGTGGTTTTCCTACATCGCTATTGCCATTTGCATGTTGATAGCGTTCTTATTATTTAATGGCATTATTATTCCTTAATACTATTTGTTATCATCCATAAAAAATGCCAGTAATTTTACTGGCATTTTTTCTTTCAAGTTTTCTTTCAAGAGTAGCTTGATTGTTACTATAAGCCTGCCGCTACTTTTACTTGGCTAAAGTGCTCTAGTACTTCTTCTAACTCGTGTTCAATTTGCTCGCGAGTCTCTCTACTGTCTGCCTTAGTTTTAGCGATAACGGCCATTGTCGCAGGGTGAACGAGTAGATCTTTTGCATGATAACAAGAAGCTGATTTTACTGGCGGTAGTTTTCCATCTGCGTGGTAGTCTTTTTCGATGTCATCAAGTGATAGCGAGGTCATGCTGTCGGCTGCTGCTAAAGCTGCTTTTAAGTAGTCAGTACAGATTTCATGCTTTTTCATAAATGCGGGCAGAAGCATGGTCGATAGCTTAGTTAGTTTCTCACTTTTTTTTGCTAAATCTTTCAGCGGCGCTGTGGCAACAGTGTTGTTAATGTCGTCCGCAAGTGCCTGATATGCATCCCAATTGTGAGTGTCGTGGGCATGGCCGAATGACCCGGCTGAGAATAGTGCTGCTGCGCTTAATGCTGTTAATTTTTTCATCAATTACTGTCCTAAAGTGTTATTCAAGGCTTTGGCGAATTACTACCATAGACCCTTTGTCATATTTTTATCACATTTCTTTAGTAAATAAAAACAATTCTTATTTGAGTTCTCAAATGTATCAACGTAATATTGGCGCTACTTTTAAACGCTAAAATAAAAGGGCACAAAAAGATGCAACAGAGCGACACATTGACGCGTCGCAGCGTATTTACCTCGATTAAATCCCGCAATCTTGCTGGGGTATTGATGGCATTTATTACCTGCGTAATCCTCATTCCTGGCATGACAACATATTTACCGTTTAGTGCGGCTGATCAAATTGCGGTACCGATTCTTCTATTTCCGTTTATATGGACCGGATTATGTGTTTATAGCTACCTTGCAGAGAAGGCATGGCACGCTTGGGCATTGATGTTAGTACTTTCGCTAAGCCATGCAGGGCTTTGTTATGTGGCGTTAGTAGGCTAGGGAATTAGGCAGGGATATGAAAAGTAAAACGATAAAAAAACTTTATACGCTTCACAGCTGGGTCGGTGTTATCACAGGGATCTTGCTGTTCGTTATTGCATTTACCGGGGCTGTATCGGTATTCGGTCGACCAGAGATTAAATTATGGGCAAATCCGGAAATTCGTGCCTTAGCGCCAGTAGACACCGTTAAGATTGAGCAACTTATTGAAGAATACTCTACGAAAGTACCAGAGCATTACAAAGAAGAGATACTCGTCTTTTTACCAGGAGTTCGTTCTTCTACGGGCTTGTTCATCATGTTTGAATCTCATCACGGTGACCCAATACCTGAAGGGGAGGCGCCTAAGCGCAACCCTGCGGTAGCCACAATATTTAAGTTTGATCCAAATACTTACGAGCTGGTTAAAGAAAAAAGCGGCTTAGTTTCAGAGCTGTTTTCTGATAGCCAATACGACATGGCTGAGTTCATAATTGGCTTCCATGCTGATCTTCACATGGGGCGTCCCATTGGCTTGTTAACGACGGGTGCACTTGGCTTAACGATGATGCTTTCAATTGTTACAGGTATTTTCATCCATCGTAAGATTCTTGGTCAGTTCTTTACCTTTAGGCCGCGCAAGAATAATAGCTTAATGCTCAATGATGGGCATAAGGCCATCGGTGTGTGGGGTTTGTTGTTTAATTCAGTTATTGCATTTACCGGCGCATTTTTGGGTTTAGCAATTGTCGTGCTAGTACCTGCCGCGGCATTTGTTAGCTTTGGCGGCGACCAAGATAAACTAATTGAAACCTTTACCGCAGTGCAAGAGCCTGTTATCCGAAACATCGCGCAACCGACGTCTGTGTCAGCGGCCTTTGAGCATGCATTCAAGATAGAGGAAGGCACTACCGTAGATAGCATGACCATTATGGGTTACGGCGACAAGAGTGCAATGATGTACTTGAGTGTTAGAGGCGGCGAGAGTGTTGCAGCGCAAACTGCGGTATACAACGCTGATGCGGAATTCCAGAAAGTCTATAGTAACTTTGCCCGTTTAGGCGGTTACACAGGCGCTATCATAGACGTTATGTTCCCACTGCACTTTGGTAATTTCGGCGGAATCTTCGTTAAGTTAATTTGGGCGATTTTAGGCTTAGGAACGGCTCTGTTACCACTGACAGGCCTCATGCTTTGGATGGAGCGCGGTGTAAATGCGGCTAACCCTAGATACAGCATGAAAACCTACCAACGTTTTAATCGACTTATTGTCGGTGGTTGTGGTGGTATTGTCGTCGCTACCATTCTTTTGTTTCCATCGAATGTATTTCTAAAGTATGTGATGGTGGTAGATAACGTTGGGCCAGCAATTTGGTGGCCGTTCTTTGGTAGTTGGTTAGCGATTGTACTTGGCGCGTTTATCGTAAAATGCGAGAAGAAATTTGCAAGGCAGTTAGTGGTTGCGACAGCAATACTGCTAATGGCTGTTTTACCTATCGACCTTGTTGTGTCTGGCAAAGAGATGGTTGCAAACTTTACCTATGGCCAGCAAGTAAGTTTGGGCATCGATATCGCTTGTTTACTGATGGGCGTTTACTTACTTAAAGCGCTAAAAAAATATAGTGCCAATACGGAAAAGCAAGCGGCGATAAGTGTAAGCAATGTTATTGCACAGGAGGTCATGTAATGACGATCTTAGCGATAATACTTTCGATAGTCGCGATTTATTTTCTGGAAGAAAACAATGCGCTGTCATCAAAGCTAACGAGCTGGTTGCCAGCTATCATTTTATTTGTTGGTTCAATCGTACTGCTGTGTTTGGACTATGGCGTTATGCGAGGCATATTCGTATTTATCGGTTTACTTAGCCTGTTAGGTACAATTGTGACGTTATTACCTTATCGTTTCTCCCTTGGTAAGACTTAGTGAATAGTTTTATAGGGCAGATAGTCATTCCAAAATAAAAGCGTTATGTATTAAACGCTAATAAAAAAAGCGAAGCCATCGGCTTCGCTTTTTACTTCATTGTTTCAGTCACATTTAACTGAACTGCGACATGCTAAGTACCAACTTAGAAGGTAAATTTAACGCCTGCGCGGAAAATTCGGCCTAATGGGCTGTATGTACTTGGGAAGGTGTTACCAGAGTTAAACGTGGTAGAACCTGCCTCGCCACCCACTACCGGTGGATCTTCTTCCGTAATGTTGTCAATACCGAAGGTTAGCTTAGTATGCTCACCTAAGTTGTAACTTGCGAATAGGTCGAAGTAGTCGTATGAATCAATTGATCTAAACGCTTCAAATGATCCAGCAGCTTGCTCTTCTTCCATATCGATAGCACTTGTATGACGCCACAATAATGAAACAGTTAGGTCATCAAGGTTCCATGTTACACGTTGGTTCCAAGTTGTTTCTGGCGTAGGTGAACAGTTGTTACCGTACTTACCTAAACAATCAATAATTGGCAACACTTCTGATGATTGGCGTTCGTTCGTTAGGTAGTGGTTCACATTAGTGGCAAACTTCAACTCACCCATGTCTTCTAAGCCAACATCGAAGTATAAACCAAGCTCAATACCTTCTGCTGTGCGGTAGCTTAAGTTAGTGGTGTAGGTTTCAATACCAGAACCAGCGATTGTTAAATCACCACCGATACGCACAATCTTTTCACACTCAGTTGCAATACCGAATTGGTAACAAGCATTGATGGTTTGTTGTGCAGTGAATTCACCAATCGTGTTATCTACTTGAATATCGTAGTAGTCTAATGTGACTTCTAAGTTCAGTAGTTCATCGTTGGTATACACTAAACCAGCTGTGAACGTTTCTGCTTCCTCAGCTTCTGGTAACTGCTCTGGGTTAGTACCCGTAAAGGCATTAACTTGACCAGAAATTACGTCTTGTACTGCGCCAACTTGCGCGTCTGTCATGCCTGTTGAAATACAAAGCTGACGTAAATTTGCGTCGATATTGCCTGCATTTGCGACTGAACAAGGATCGATTAATGCATTGTCTAGGCCAGTAACAACTGGTGCTGCAATTTCACCAACGTTTGGAGCTCGTGTTGCCTCTTGCTGCATTACACGAACAAGTAGATCTTCAGCTGGGCGCCAGCTAAAACCAAGTTTCCACGTGTCATTTTGGCCAACTGAGTCATAATCAGCAGAACGATATGCGAATTCCATATCAAGTGTTTCAGCAAATGCATAGCCTTCAAAGATTGGTAAAACACCTTCTAAGAAGAATTCTGATACTTTAAAGCCACCGCGAATAGGTAGGGTGTTACCACCAGCACCACCTAAACAGCTAGTTGGCGCCTCTTTTAAACACTCATCAGGAATAGTTTCACCGACTTCTTTACGGTGCTCGTAGCCAAAGCTGATTGACATTGGTACGCCTGCTGTCGGCAACTCAATAAATGGTACTTCACCATTGATTGTCGCGTTGATAACTTCTTGCGAGTACTCTTGTTTGATAAGTGCAGTTGCACTTGAGTAAGCAGCCATTTCAGGAGTGATTGTGCCGAAACCACCGAATAAATCGATTGGTACACACGTTGAGTCACCACCAACACAAGTGACACCGTCAATAGAATCTAACGCGTTTTGAATGTTACTTACGTTAGTGTAACCAGCACTGATGTTAGTACGATTAGACTCACCGTATTGGTAAGAAATGTTGTATTCCCAATCTTCATACAACACACCTTCCATGCCCGCAACTAATTGGAACAATGTAGTTTCATAGTTAGTAGAACGTGGACCTAGCTCTAATGTGCGACGACGCAGTTGCACTAGCATGTAGTCTTCTTCGTCAACAATGCCATTTCCGTTTCTATCTTGCCAATTTTCAACGCCACCGTTTAATAAACCAGCTTCACGCGCTTCGTTAGCGTTAGTTAAAATCCAATCTAATGCTTGATCGCCAATGAATGGGTTAGCAAGTGGAATGTTAAACGTTGAACCGAATGTACCAGATGGAGCAATTTGCTGCTTAACTTGCGTGTTGTTGAATTGCGCTGATGTATAAACCGTATGGTCATCGTTAATATCATAGTGCGCAATCGCTGTAGCACCCCAACGTTCTTGAGGCGTTTGATAGAAGTTGTAAGGGTTGAAGTTAAAGCGACTACAATCGTCGCCTAACGTTCTGTCTTCACGGAATTGGCCACTTACACCAGCACCAACAATCGCGAAGCGAGTAGGGATAGAGGTTGTAGAACCACCACCACTTTCAAAGGTCGTTACGTCTGGACCGCCACAGTTATCAAGTGGAGGAACAGGGCCTTCACCATCTAAGAATGACTGGTAGCCACCACCTGAAGCCGTAGCAATACCTAATTGACCTAATGCACGGTCACCTAGCATTACTGGCTTTCGATCTGTCCAGTTCATTGCTAACGCTACGTTACCGCGACCTTCATCGAGTGAAGAACCGAGTGTCAATGAAATGCTGTCAGTTTCACCGTCGCCTTCTTCAGTTTCTGAGTGGTTGTAAAGTAGCTCAACGCCTTCGAAGTTGTTCTTCATTACAAAGTTTACGGCACCAGCAATTGCGTCAGAGCCATATACGGCTGAAGCACCACCAGTAACTACATCAACACTTTCGATCAGTGATACAGGTACCGATGCAGTATCAACAACACCGTTGAAGTCGAACGGTATCATACGACGCCCGTTCATAAGTACTAATGTACGTTCAGTGCCTAGTGCACGTAAGTTAACAGTCGCCGCACCATCGGTACCATTGTTAACACTACCACCATCACCTGGGATTGTTGCTGGTAAGTTACGCAGCACTTCCTCGATTTGTGGTGTTTGTAGCATTTCGATTTCTTGAGCGCCTACCGACATGATAGGACTTGCTGAAACAGCACCTGGTCTACGAATACGACTACCGGTTACTGCAATGCGTTCTACTTCTTCTTCGGCTGCTGGGTCAGCGTCTTGAGCGAACACGACTTGAGGGCTTAGTGTCGCGGTTGTCGCTGCGCCAAAGAGCAACGCCAACCGAACTGACTTAGCCAGTTTAGTGTTAGTAAACATGAGATTCTCCCTGCTTTTTATAATCATTTTTGGTTACCTGCTATCACGACTGCACAACAATGAGGCAGGCTAAACACCAGCATCAAGTTAGCGCGCTAAAAGGCTTGTAACATTAGGAAATACGCCAAAGGCATAAATTGAGGGGTGACTGGTACCAAGGTGTGGTTGAACGGAGAGGTGTATATGCAATCATGTTCAACATGCAAAAGAATGTAAAATTAACTACATGATTTATATTACATTTTAAACCTTGCTAAATTTCACAAAAACGGGGCAATATAGAAATATTTGCAATTCTGGACAGAGTGTTCTAATACTTGCCAGCTCGTATTTAGGGTAGTTGTTATGCTTAAAACCTTTGTCAATTCATTACCACCCCGCAGCTTTTGGGTAGCTAATTGCCTGTTTTGGTTGATTTTAAACTCGATGGCAGCAACCAATAGCTATCGAATGAACTTACATTTTGAGAGGCCAGTTGACTGGTTTGCACTTTGGGTTGAGTATCTGCCATGGTGGGGGAATTGGATTATTGTTGCACCTATCGTTATTGCAACGACTCAGTTACTCACCTTTGATGCTAAGAAGATTCCTAGCTTTTTGTCTAAGGCCACCGCCATCATGATAGTGGTATTGGCAAGCTATTGGTGTTTGACCTTAGTAGAAGTGGCACTATTAGAGCATGGCACTATCTCGTTTGAAATCTTATCGAGCGCCTTTGCCCGTTTGATGTTAAGCCCATTACACATGGATTTATTAGTGTATTTAGCGGTGCTATTTTCTGGGTATTCATTTACCTATTATCAGCGCTCGAAACTGCATGCTAAGCGTAACAAAGAGCTTAGCCAACAACTGTTGCAAGTTGAATTAATGTCACTTAAATCGCAGCTTAACCCACACTTTTTGTTTAACACGTTAAATACAATTGCCAGCCTAATTAGACTCGACAACAAGAATACGGCGATAAAGGCGTTAAGCGAATTAAGCGCAATGCTGCGCACAGTGCTTGAAAATCAGCGTAGCCAAATGATTTCACTTGAGCAGGAAGTTAAATTTATCCAAAGCTATTTGACCATTCAGCACATGCGGTTTGAACACAAGCTGACAACTGAAATCGTCATTGACCCTGACTGCTTGTCTATCGATATTCCTTTTATGTTATTGCAGCCGCTAGTGGAAAACGCGGTGCAACATGGTGCGCAACTGGCAAGTGATAAAAACGAAGTTAAACTCAACATACAGTCGGAAGCAGAGCATTTGCAGGTGAAGCTGGTTAACAAAATACCTGAGAAAGATGAACATCAGGGGTTTGGCATTGGGTTGTCTAATTGTCGAAAACGTTTAGAAATGCTCTATCAAGATCAGTTCGAATTAACCTTAACCCCGCTTACGAATGGCTATTTCGAAACTTTCCTTTCTATACCTGTACAAGAAACTATGCCTATTCAAGAAACCATGCCAATCCAAAAAGCTATGCTGACTCAAGAAACAGGACGTATTAATGCATAATGAATCGACTCCAAGCTCATTAATTGGTGTGTCTCACAGTGCGATAAGTGGCTCTTCATATTCGGTCCTGGTAGCTGATGATGAAACGTTAGCCAGAGAGTCCGTTAAACACTTACTTCGTTCACAAAGTGATATCGGGGAAATTTACGAAGCACAAGACGGCTATCAGGTGCTGGAAGTCTATCAAAAGTACAAGCCTGATTTAATCTTCTTAGATATTCAGATGCCGGGAAAAACTGGCATTGAGTTGGCGTCAATGCTACCAGACGACGTGGTTATTATCTTTGCAACGGCTTATGACCAATATGCCATTACAGCATTTGAGCTCAATGCGATTGGCTATTTGCTGAAACCGTTTGATGATGACAAATTCTATGCCGCGTTAGCGAAAGCTAGAAAACAACTTTGCGAGAAAGTGTCGACCGATTATCGGCAAGTGACAGAATTGATTCATCATTTAGCGAATGAACACAAATCGACTTATCGCTCACGTATAGTGGTTAAAGATCCCGGTCGTATTCGTTGAATTGACGTCGACCAAGTCAACTACATTTCAGGCGCGGGTAATTACGCCGAGCTTCACTTATATGATCAAGGCGCTGTTTTGCACAGAGAAACCTTGACCAGCTTAGAACAGCAACTCGACCCGAGTATCTTTGTCCGTATTCACCGCTCGTCAATTGTTAGGCGCTCAGGGGTAAGTGAGCTAAGGCCTAACGAAAATGGCGACTACACTGTGGTATTGAAAACAGGTGAAGAGCTGACTTTGTCAAGGCGGAACAAGGTTAAACTAGAAAAGTTACTGGGAGAGAATTAGTCCGATCTAAGGACTTATTTCCTAAGCCGTTTACTAATCACTAGTGAAAAAATCATAGTTAGAGAACCTAGCCAAAAAACCAAGCTAAACAATACATTCAAAAAGTAAGGACAAAAAAATAGGGGAGCAATCGCTCCCCCGTAAGTCATCATTGTGTTTTAAATTGACAGATCGAAAACACATACTGCATGCCTCAATATCACATCAATATGAGTCCAGGGAGTAACTGAAATGCATATTTGTTATGTGATAATTCGAGTATGACAGATGTCTTTTTACTCGAAAGCCCAATGGGATTAATGGTTCTAATTTTGGGATTAACGGCATTAATCTCGGTAACAATGGTTTTGCCGTTCATCAACATCTCTTTATAAGTAATTGGTTAACAAGGTTAATACGGCTTAAAACAGCTTTTAGCTTGCTTTATAGGTACAAAAATTCAAAGAAAATAGTAAAAACAAGCGTTTATAAATTGCCTATGTCCGAGCTGCAATATAACTATCGTAATCAGGAATTGAGCGCTCAAAGGCTTCCCCAAACAAACTTGAGGTAATCAGCAAATCGGCACTAGCTTGGTTACAGGCTACGGGAATGTTCCATACGGCAGCTAATCGTAGCAGTGCTTTTACGTCAGGGTCGTGAGGTTGTGCTTCTAACGGATCCCAGAAAAATATCAGTACATCAATTTTTTGTTCGGTGATCAGTGCTCCAATTTGTTGGTCACCCCCCAATGGACCACTAATCAAAGCATTAACGGGTAATTCTGTTTGCGTTTGAATTAACTTACCTGTGGTACCTGTAGCATAGAGGTTATGATCTGCTAGGGTTGGCTTGTAGTGCAGACACCACTGGATAAGGTTTGCTTTCATATTGTCATGGGCGACCAAGGCAATTGATTTGGTTTTGTTTGCTTGTATTGTTTTAAACTGCATCTTATTCTCCTCCGTTAAACTCAATATAACCGCTTTTGAGGAGAAAATTCGTTGTAATTGATTGTGAAATAGTTCATAGCCAATCACTAAGCTGATAAGCTGCTAAACAAATAAAAAAAAGCAAAACACTAGAAAAACAACAGTATAAACAACAACAATAACGGAAGCGCAAAGCGCCATTACAACTATGTCTCAAGAAACCATGTCTCAAGAAACTGAACCGAACATTACAACAGCATCTCAAAACAAAGGTTTTGCCTTAAAACTATTGGATGATCTCGATGCTCCTTCGTCAGCACGAATCGAACTAGTTGAAAAACCACTACCAACTCTAAAAAAAGGGCAAGTGTTAATTAAGATGCTCGCCGCGCCAGTTAATCCGTCGGACCTGGTGTATTTATTGGGTAAATATGGATTACCACCACAGCAAGATGCCTATGTTGGTTTTGAAGGCTGTGGGGTTGTGGTTGAGGCTAATGCGGGTCTTTACGGTAAATACTTAGTAGGCAAACGAGTTGCTGTTTCGGCTCAACCTGGTATTGACGGCGTTTGGGCAAACTATGCGGTAACCAAAGCAAATTTTTGTTTACCTCTTCGAAATGACATTCCCGACGAGCAAGCGGCGACAATCATTGTCAATCCGTGTACTTCGGTTTGTTTAGTGGAACGAGCGAAACAGTTAGGCGCTAAAGCTGTAGTGATCAATGCAGCTGCTAGTCAAGTGGGTAAGGGAGTAATTCGTTATGCCCAAATGGAAGGAATTAAGACCATAGCGACAGTGCGCAGCCAATCAAATGTCAAAGTGCTTGAGGATTTGGGCGCAGATAAAGTCTTACTTACTGAAAGTGAAAACTTCTCGGCAGAACTCAAAGCTGCTTGCAAGTCGTTCAAGGCAAAGGTATTGCTAGATGCGGTTGCCAGTGAAGATACCCCTCGAGTTTTACGGGTTATGCCTAATCATTCAACGGCGATTGTTTATGGGCGATTAACCGAAACGCACGATCCACTCGGCGGCTTGTTTAGTGTGGCGGACGTCATTTTTAGAGACATTCGTATCGAGGGGTTTTGGCTCGCGACCTTTATCGGGAAAGCAACTCCATGGCAGGTGTATCGACTTAGCCAGAAAGTACAAAAGCTGTTTGCGCAAGGCGTTTTCCAAACGGATATCTATAAAACCGTTGATTTTGAAGACTTTTACCAAGTGCTTGATCATTATGCCGCAAACAAAAGTGACGGAAAGGTCATATTAAAGCTAGGCTAGTAGCTGCATGCAATAAAAGAGCTTGTATTCGTTGGCAGAAGCGGGCAATTGTCAGGTATCATAGCCAAATAACAAAAGCCTTATAACCAAAAGCTTAGAGCATAACATTCAAATTTAATGAAGATTCTCCATACCTCAGATTGGCACCTTGGTCGCCAATTCCACAACGTTTCGCTTTTAGACGATCAAAAAGCGGTAATCGAACAACTCATAGATTACATCGCGAAAAATCCAGTCGATGTCGTGATTATCGCAGGTGATATTTACGATCGTTCAGTACCGCCAACGGTAGCGATAGAACTGCTTGATAGTGTGGTAAAGCGTATCTGCAATGAGCTCAATACGCCGATTATCATGATTTCAGGTAATCACGATGGTGCAGAGCGATTGGGGTTTGGGGCAGAGCAGATGAAAGGCGCTGGCTTACATATTATTAGTAATTTTGAAGACATGCTTACACCAGTGGTGATTGAGACAGAAACCGCAGGTGAAGTCGCCTTTTATGGCATGCCGTATAACGACCCTGAGCGTGTTAGGTTTTATTTTGATGCACCGGTAACAACTCACGATCAAGCGCACAAATTATTGGCCGAGAAAATTATTGAGCAATTTAACGATAACCAACGTCGCGTATTGATTAGCCATTGCTTTGTTGATGGTGCGATTGAATCAGAGTCCGAGCGCCCTTTATCAATTGGCGGTTCGGATCGCGTAAGTCACGAACATTTCCTCAACTTTGATTACGTAGCGCTTGGACACCTTCACCAACCACAAAAAAAGGGTGAGGACTTTATTCGTTATTCCGGCTCTTTGATGAAATATAGTTTTGGTGAGCAGCACCAAAAGAAAGGCTTTACCCTAGTCGAACTGAATGAAAAGGGCTTTGTTCGTGCAGAGCATATCGAGCTTGCTGCGCCCCATGAAATGCGCATCATCGACGGAGAGTTAGCGGACGTCATAGAGCAGGGCAAAACGGATCCTAAAAATGAGGATTACCTGCTTGTAAGGCTGCAAGATAAACATGCGATTTTAAACCCAATGGAAAAACTGCGATCGGTTTACCCCAATGTTTTGCATCTCGAAAAACCGGGCATGCTAATTGGTGTTGAACAGGGAATGGCACAAGCTAAGTTAGCGCGTAGTGAACAAGAGATGTTTCGAGACTTTTTCAAAGAAGCGCAAGATGCAGAGCTTACGCCAGAGCAAGACCAAGCCATCAGCGACATTATTTCCTCGCTTTCACAACTTTCAAGTCAACAGCTGAAACCGCAGTGATTACCGCAAACGTAATCAATATTAATGGGCGATAGATGAAACCAATTATTTTGACTATGCAAGCCTTCGGTCCGTTTGCACAGACTGAAACGATAAATTTTGAGAGTTTAGGCTCAAATCCATTATTTCTAATAAACGGCCCCACAGGCGCTGGGAAAACGTCAATTTTAGATGCTATTTGTTTTGCACTGTATGGCGAGACCACAGGAAATGAGCGCCAAGGTATGCAGATGCGTTGCGATATGGCTGCGCCCTCAACGCTTACTGAAGTGACGTTGGAATTTGCCTTACACGACAAACGTTATCGTGTCACACGTGCACCAAAGCAACAAGTACCTAAAACCCGTGGTGACGGCATGACTAATCGTGACCATACGGCATCACTTTACGATATCACAAATGAAGAAGCGTTAATTACTAGCGCGGCGGGAACGGTAAAAAAGGAAGTTGCGAACATCATTGGGCTAAATGAAAATCAATTTAGACAAGTGATGGTGCTGCCACAGGGTAAGTTTAGAGAATTGCTATTGGCTTCTTCAACAGACCGAGAGCAGATTTTCGGCCAGCTATTCCAAACAGACATTTACAAGAAAATTGAGCTTGCGCTAAAAGAAAAGGCGAGCCAAATCATTAAAGAAAAGCATGAATTTGATATTCAAATTCAGACGGCATTGCAAATTGCCGACGTAGAGTCTGAGCAGGCGCTTACAGAGCGCAGTGCTGCGTTGGCAGAAACATTTGAACACGCACAAAAAAGTGAGCAAGCGGCACTTGTTACCCTTAACCAAGTCAAAACGGAACAGCAAAAAGCCCAAGAGCTAAAACTGACTTTTGAGAAGCGAGAACAAGCGAAAACCAGCTTACATAGCCATCTCGAACATAGTGACGCAATTAAAGGGCGAGTGCAGCGAATTGACAATGCTAAGCAAGCCATGAACTTACTTTTACCGTTTACACAAAAGCAGAAGGCTGAAGCTGAAAGTAAACAACTAGTAGAAAAGGTCGCTAACTTTGAAAAGGCATTTGTTACAGCCCAGAGTGAGGTTAGTCAAAAAGAAACTGCGCTGAAAGTGGCAACAGACAAGGCGAGTCAAATTCCCCAACTTGTGGATAGGCGCGCATCGCTTGAGGCGATGAAAGGGCAGTTGTCAGAAAAAATAGCGCTTGAGAAAAGTATAGCTAGTGATCAACAACAGCAAGTTCAAAACAATCAGGATTTAGCTAAGTACAGTGCTTACAGAGAAAAGCTTGCGAAAGAGGCTGAGCAGGGACAGCAGTTACTTGAACAAGCTAAAAATGAGCAAGCTCGAATTCCTGCCTTGCAAGCTGATATTAGCTTAAAGCAAAGGCAAGTGAACGATCTTGGTAAGCTAAGTAGGCTACAAACCTCGTATACAAATTTATCAGCTCAAACTGCTCATATACAGCAACAGGTTAGCCAAGCACAGTCTCATTACCAAGGTTGTCATCGCCAAGCAGATACGCTTGAAATGCATTGGCACAATGGCCAAGCAGCGATATTGGCGCAGCGCCTTCAGCATGGTCAGCCTTGTCCCGTTTGTGGTAGTGAAAATCACCCGATGCCTGCGCAATTTACTGGCGAGCAAGTTTCCAAAGAGCAAGTGCAAACTGCTCGAGACAATGCTCAAGCTGCTCAGTTGGCATTCAATAAAGTAAGTAATGAACTTGAACAACACAATCTGCAGCTGGCGGAATGCCACAGGCAAATTGATGAACTTGCCCATGAGCTTATTAATGAGCTTGTCACAGAGCTCGGTGCCAGTATACAAAATGGTATGTTAACTAGCCAAAATGTGCAGGTAGTCATGAATGAGCTTACTGCTTCTATTGCTCAGTCGACTGAATATGTGAATCAGTTAAAGGCGTTTAATATTGGCGAAAAAGAGAATGATGTACAGGTTAAAAAGAAGCGGTGCCTCGATGGTGAGAATTTTATTGCTGAGTTAAATAAAAAAATAGCGAGGACCGAAGCTAGTACTACTGAAAAACAAACTCGTCTAATTACATTAACAAACACTTTAGATCCAAATATTACAGATTTAACTGTTCTGGAAAATACCGTTGCCGAGTTGACTCAACAAATTGACCTGTTAGAAAAAGCAAAAGAAGCCGCGCAGCAAGCCCATCATGTGTCAATGAATGCAAAGTCTTCGGCGGAAACGCAGTTGAAAACGCATCAAGACTTGCTTTCACAAAGCAATGATAATCTTGGCAAGCTAACTAACGAGTGGTCGATAGCCTTGGCTGCTAGTGTATTTGAAGACGACAATGCTTTTATACAAAGCAAAGCGACGGAGCAAGAGTTGCAAGCTTGGCAGCGGGAGATTAATCAATTTAAAGAAAAGCAAACACAACTAGAACAAACCATAAGTGACCTTAACCAAGCACTAGCTGAAAAAGAGCTGCCCAATGTCGACCTGCTTACAGAAAAATTAAAAGAAGCAGAAGCCGTCCATACCAAAGAACGTGAAGTTCTGGCTAGCGCTCGTGCTTTACACGAAAAATTAATTAGCGTTCAAAAACAAATTGAGACGTTGCACGAGAAAAATGAAAAGTTAGAAGAAGCCTACAAAATTTTCGGCACACTGTCCGACGTTGCTAGCGGTAAAACGGGCAGTCGCATTAGTTTGCATCGTTTTGTACTGGGCGTGCTGCTCGATGATGTGCTTATTCAAGCATCACAACGTTTAAGCTTAATGAGTAAAGGGCGTTATCGTTTAGAGCGCAAAACAGAAGGTTTTAAGGGCTCTGTCGGCCGAGGTTTAGACTTAATGGTAGAAGACGGTTACACAGGAAAAGTACGTGATGTTGCCACCTTATCCGGTGGAGAATCGTTTATGGCTGCCTTAGCGTTAGCCTTGGGCCTTTCTGACGTAGTGCAATCCTACAGTGGCGGTATTCGCCTAGAGACCTTATTTATTGATGAAGGCTTTGGCAGTTTAGATCCTGAATCGCTTGAACTTGCTGTTCAAACGTTGGTGGATTTGCAGCAGTCAGGGCGCATGATTGGCGTTATCTCGCATGTATCAGAGTTGAAAGAGCAAATGGCACAACGCATTGATGTGATGCCAGCTAGAACAGGCTCGACCGTGTCAGTACACTCTGGTGTCAGTGTATAGTCAATTATAAAATAAGGGCGTCGAGAGAATTTTTTATCACGCCCTGATATCCATTATGTCTATTGTTTATTCGTCATTTTTACTTGAAACCGTTACACTAGTAACGTCTAAAAATAAGTAATATCAGCTATTTAAATTGCCTTTATTAATTTCCCCTGATTAATCACCCGCAATGCCTTTTTCGCGGTCGGCTAAAAGCTGATATTTAACCTGAACTCGAGTTAAGAAGTTAGAAAGCAATTTGTTATCCCTAGTTCAGGTTACCTACTTTCTCAGATTAAAGGAGTTGTCGTTACGTGAGCTTTTTTCAGATAGATACTTGGATAGCCTTTACCTTACTTGCTGCATTTATGCAGGCCATTCGAACCGCAGGTCAAAAGCAGCTCTCAGAAAAGTTATCTTCACTGGCAACGGCTGGCGTACGCTATATTTTTGCGCTTCCATTTGCGTGGTGTTACTTGTATTGGATGGTTGAACGATATGACGTTACCATTCCGACGCTAAACACAACTTTTATTCAATACGCCTCAATTGCCAGCGTCGCACAGCTAATTAGTACCGCGTGTTTAGTCGCCGCATTTAGCTATCGCAACTTTGCAGTTGCCACCAGCCTTGCCAAGACAGAAGCGATTCAAGTGGCGATTATTGGCGCCGTCTTCTTTGGCGCTTCACTAAGTGCATTTGGCTGGTTCTCAGTGGTCATTGGCATGGTGGGGGTTTTGTTGCTGTCGAAGGTTAAGTTTACTTGGCAAGATATTTTTAATAACCCCGGCGCGGCATATGGCTTAGCGTCAGGCTTAGGTTTAGCCATTACAACATCGCTTATCCGTGAAGCTAGTCTCGCGTTAAATACCCACCTTATGGTGAGTGCCGCTATTACACTGGTATTCTTAATTACAGCGCAGTCTATTCTTGCCGCTATTTACTTGCTGTTGACCGATGTATCTCAATTTCGAAAGATGGTGGTCAATTGGCGACTGGCGTTATTCGTTGGCGTTACCAGCGTACTTGGCTCCATTGGCTGGTTTACTGCCGCGAGCTATCAAACTGCGGCGTATGTGAAAGCCTTAGGACAAGTAGAATTCTTCTTTACGTTGATTCTTACTTACCGAGTATTCAAAGAAAAAGTCACCTTTGTTGAAATTATCGGTATGGCGTTAATCGTCATTAGTGTCATAGTTCTGTTGCTTTTTGCCTAAGTTTGCTAGAATCCGTCACCTTTTTATCGGTTAGAATAAGTAATTATGCAAATTACCAAAGACAAAGTAGTGCAGTTCCACTACACAATTAAAGATGCCGAAGGTGAACAAGTAGATACTTCACGTACTGGCGACCCAATGGCTTACTTGCACGGCCACGACAACATGATCGTTGGTGTTGAAAAAGCGCTAGATGGCAAGCAAGCGGGTGACAAATTTTCGGTAACGGTAGAGCCTAGTGAAGGTTACGGTGAACGCCAAGAAGACGCGGTGCAACGTATTCCGAGTAAACACCTTCAAGGTGCAAAAGTATGGAAGCCAGGCATGGTCGCTGTTGTTCATACAGAGCAGGGCGCACGCCAAGTAACGGTATTGAAAGTTGGTCGTTTTATGGTGACCTGTGATTTAAACCCGCCATTAGCAGGCAAGACATTAGATTTTGATTTAGAAGTTGTTGACGTGCGTGATGCGACTGAAGAAGAGATTTCTCACGGTCATGCTCACGGCGTTGGAGGTCACCAGCACTAAATTTGCCGAAATAGCATTAAATAACTTTTAATAAAAAGCACTTAGGGGCAGCTCTAAGTGCTTTTTTTTACGATAAAACAACCACTTTATAATGTGATGTAGCGTTGAGGTTTCGGCGATTCCTGCTAAGGTAAAGACTATTAAAAAAGCAATAAATCAGGAAACATTATGAAATCGCGTTCTCGTATACCTATCGCTTCGCTTCGTAAGCCTTTATCTGCATTGTCACTTATTGCGGCTGCCTTATTATCAGGCTCTGTGCTTGCTAAAACCCAAGTTATCCATGCGGGTGAATTACTCAGCGTGCCGGGAGAAAAGCCACTGGCTAAGCAAACGCTGGTGATCAAAGACGGCAAAGTGGTAGAAATTAAGAAAGGCTTTGTTGATGCGAAGCGCGTTGATAAAAATGCTGAATTTATTGATTTATCAGATAGCTTTGTGATGCCTGGCCTGATGGATATGCATGTGCATTTGCAGGGTGAGTTAGGGCCTAACAATGACAGTGAGTCATTGCGAATGTCTAAGCCGTTAATGCAAATGCGTTCGCAAATGTTCGCGATGAAAATTATGGAAGCCGGCTTTACAACAGTTCGCGATGTAGGTTCTAGTCCTCAAGAAATGTATGGCCTTCGTGACGCGATTAACAAGGGCTGGGTTGACGGTCCGAGAATTATCGCAGCTGGTGGTGTTGGTATCACGGGCGGTCACAATGATGTTAGTGGTGTTAGCCCTGAGCTAATGGAATTTCATGACCACAGTAATAAAACCGTTTGTAACGGCCCGTTTGATTGCCGTCGCGCCGCTCGTCACACCATCAAATACGGTGCAGACTTAATTAAAATCACTTCTACGGGCGGTGTATTAACGGACCGCGCTACCGGTACCGGTCAACAAATGGAGATGGACGAGCTCAAAGAAGTTGTATTGGCGGCAAAACGTATGGGCCGTAAGGTAGCAAGCCATGCTCACCAAGAAGACGGTATTATCGCTGCACTAGAAGCAGGCGTTGCTAGTATTGAACACGGTACGTATGCATCTGAAAAAGCACACAAATTGTTCAAAGAAACAGGGGCTTATTTAGTACCAACTTTACTTGCAGGGGAAACCGTGCTGCAAATGGCAAAGAATACGAACGTATTGTCGGAGTCGCAGAAGGCGAAGGCGATAAAAGTCGGCACCGACATGAAAGGTAACTTTGCCAAAGCGGTTAAAGCTGGCGTTAAGATCGCGTTTGGTACCGATAGCGGTGTTTCAAAGCATGGTATTAACGCGCAAGAAGCCGTGCTAATGCATAATGCCGGAATGTCAGCGATGAATGTTATTAAATCGGCAACAGTGAATGCGGCAGATCTCATCGATATGACAGATTCATTAGGCACGTTAGAGCCAGGTAAATACGCTGACATCATCGCAACGAATGGTAGCCCGTTGAAAAATATTGAAGAGCTGCTCGACGTTGATTTCGTCATGAAAGGCGGTAAAGTTATTAAGCAATAAGCTAACCGTCTGAAAGCCAGAAAAAATAAGGAAAGCCATGTTTTTACATGGCTTTTTTCGTTTAATCGTCAGGCGTTTTTGGTTGATTCATCTATACTAGCCTAATACTCGGTGAAATATTCACGTCGCCTTATTCATAGGTTCATAGGGAAGTGTTGGTGCTCAATAATATTACTCGTATTCGTACGTTGTTCTTAATACGTATACCTTTAGGCTCAATATTTTTGTGCTTGTTAACGGCTTTGTGCCTTACGGAGCCTATGCAGTTACGGCGAGCAACAGCGCACCAGAAACAATAATTATCAGTACGGTGAAAGTTCCACCGCTAGCTTACATGGAAAATGGCAAAGCTTCTGGGGTGGCAGTTGATATCGCGACAGAAGCGTTAAATCGATTAAATCAGCCGTTTGAAATCAGAATTTACCCACCAGCAAGAGCCCAAGTGTTGATGCAATCTGGCGAAATAGACGCAACGTTTCCATTTGTGAAAACGGCAGTGAGGTAGGAGTTTGCTGATTATCCAGAAGAGTCCCTTATTGAGCATCCAACAGTATTTTTCGCTCGAAAAGGCGAGGGGGTTCGTTTCGATGGTGACTTTAAAAACCTATCCCCTTACACATATGCAATTATTAGAGGCTCTAGTTACTCCGACAAGTTTGTCGACGCAATGGAAAACAAACTCATCACTAAGATTATTCAAGTAACGAATCAGCGACAGGTGGTTCGCATGCTGATGAACCATAGAGTGGATATTGTTGTTGGAACCAGGATATCACTGGCACATCGCATTGAGCAGATGGGGTATGCTGAATCGATAGAGGTCCTGTCACCTGCACTTGATGTTAACTCTAAAGGTTACTTGGTTTTTTCCAAGAAAAGCTCAGCAAAGCACTTGCTGCCAGAATTAGATAGAGTGCTACGAGAAATGAAGTCGGACGGCAACTATCAAGCGATTATGCGTCGCTATGACCTTCTTTAGCTATCACTTCATTTAGCTATACCGCAGTAAACATTGCCGGCAATAACTATTTATCTACGTACTATGTTAATCTTCCGCTAAGTGTCATTCGTAACATAAGCTGATGACAAATCGGCCTTATTTAGAAACATAACTAGTGGAATTATGAGTTTTAGCCATTCCTTTCATTCAAATATTAGCAGTATAGGTAAAGCCCGCTGGCAAGCTTGTTTTAGCGGTTCACAGCCTTTTCTTAGGTTTGATTTACTTGCGTTGCTAGAAGATAGCGATTGCTTGGGTGCTGAGGCAGGTTGGCAGGTTTGCCATTTGTTAGTGGAAGATCAAACAGAACACCCAGAAGCGCAAACTGTCGCGTGTATACCCCTTTACATTAAATCGCATTCATATGGCGAGTATCTATTTGACTGGTCATGGGCTGATGCATATGAGCAACATGGTATAGCGTACTACCCTAAAATTGTCAGTGCAGTACCGTTTACGCCAGTTACCGGACAGCGCATTGGCATCGCCGCCGAATACTTGGAAAGACAACAAGAAATCTACACTTATGTTTCGGCGTTGATCAGTGCATTAGCCAAACAAACAAAAGCGCAAACCGCGCAGCTATTGTTTTTATCGGAATCTGAAAAACACCAGTTAACGGATCTAAAATGGCTGCCTCGAAGCGATGTGCAATACCATTGGTTTAATCGGGACTATCAGACATTTGATGATTTTCTAGCAGCGTTAAATGCTAGAAAACGGAAAAGCATTGCCAAAGAACGAAATGCTGTAGCTAGCCATCAAATTACTATCAAAGTGGTTGAAGCAAGTGAGGTTACTCCGCAACAGTGGCAGGCGTTTTATCACTGCTATCGAGCGACTTACGCGAAACGTTCAGGTCACGGCGGCTATTTATCAGAAGAGTTTTTTCATGGATTAAGTCAGGCTGTGTCTACGCAGTGTTTTTTAGTGTTGGCTGAAAGTGACGAGAATATTGTCGCAGGTAGTCTATTTTTTGCTGACGACAAGCAACTCTATGGCCGATATTGGGGAGCGCTTGCCGACTTTAGTTTCCTACATTTTGAATTATGTTACTACCAAGGGATAGAGCTTTGTTTGGCCAAAGGGCTTCAGCAATTCAATGCGGGTGCGCAGGGGCAACACAAAATTAAACGTGGTTTTGAACCGGTTTATGTACATGGTAGCTATCAGATATTTCACCCGAGTTTTCGTGCCGCAATTGACGATTTTCTGGGTCAAGAATCCGTTCACAATAAGGCGCACTTTGACGCCGCTATGAACGCTTTGCCTTATCGCAAAGAAGGTTAAGCTTCGACTTAGTTGGTCGAAGCTTTAACTCGAAACCTTAACTGGAAGCTTTAATTCGATGCTCTGGCTCGAGGCTTACCTATTAATCCTGTAGTAAGACTAACACCCAGCAAGATAAAGCCACTACCTAGCAATACGTTTAGGGTAATTGCTTCCTCTAAGAACAAATAACCCCACAAAATACCAAACACTGGGATCAAGTAAGTAACAGATATCGCTTTCGTTGGACCAGCCTCGGATAAGATTCTAAAGAAAATGATATAGGCGATACCCGTGCACGCTACAGCAAGCACTATCGTTGACCAAATCGCATCGCTAGAAGGCATTTCTGAGGGAAGAAAGAATATGCAAATAGGCAGTAGCATTAGTGCGGAATATATTTGGCTGCCCGTAGCTAAAACGAGTGGCTTAACATTGTGCATATAAACTTTCGTGTAGTTGGCTGCAATAGCGTAGCAAGTTGTTGCGCCAAGTGCGGCTAAGGTCGGTAGTGTTAAATTGGCTTCACCGATAACAAGATTGTCTTGCATTAAAACGAATACGCCTGCAAAACCTAAAATGAGTCCTAGCACACCAAACTTAGAGGTTTTTTCTTTTAACCAAAAGTAACTCACAAGTGCCGCAAAAAACGGCGCTGTCGCATTTAGTACTGAGCCAATACCTGCGCTCAACGTCAGCATGGCATAGGCAAAAAGAACGAAAGGAATTGCCGTATTAAACGCTGCCATCAGGGTTAACTTTCGCCAGTTGCTCGCAAGCTGCGAAACGAGCTTTTGTTTAATGATGATAGGCATCAACACTAGCGCTGCGATTCCACAACGCAGCACGACCAAAAGAATAGGGCCTAGTTCTGGGCTACTAATGCGAGTGAAGAGAAATGATCCACCCCAAACGGCGGCTAAAAAGTGTAATTCAATTGCAATTCTAATGGACATAAATTTAGCGTTTAAGTTTTATTGTTTTTGGTAATAAGCTGATTGCTTAGCTAGTCGACGGTTCTGCAGTGTCTTTTATTCGTTCAATAGAAATTACGTGCACTTCTGTCAGCGACGTCAGCTGCCATTTCACATCAAAATCAAACAGTTTAACACCGTAAACCTTATCGTCGGCTTTGTTCCGTTTGTATGATGGTCGAGGGTCTTGAGCAAGCACTTCCTTAATCAGTTGTTTTGCATCATCGGGCTCAGTTGATAGCGCCGTATTGGCTTCATCACTGAAGTTGACTTCAAGTGGCGCTACAGGTGCTTCCATAGCATAAGCAGAGCTGGCATGAGGTAGGGCATCAGCATATTGAATATAAGGCTTTACGTCGATAATCGGTGTGTTATCGAGTAAGTCTAATCCTGATACATGCAGCTTAACCTTGTCACCGTCTATGCTGATCTTGTTTAACTCCAGCACCGACATACCCATCCCGTTAGGGCGAAAAGTAGAACGGGTTGCTAAAACACCGAGCTTTTTATTACCACCTAAACGAGGCGGCTTAACCCTCGGCTTCCAGCCTTGTTCCAAATTTTCATGGAATAAAAACAACACCCAAATGTGGCTAAAGGCATCAAGTCCGTCAACCATCTCAGCAGCATGAAGATCATTATCGAGTTCAATGGTGCCACGAGCAACCGTGACAAGCCCTGGTTGTCTTGGGATAGCAAACTTCTCTTTATACGGAGAACGAGCAACGCCAATAGAGCGAATCGTGTGTTCAATCGCCATGAATATTAATTACCTGCTTAATTAACGCATCGAGATAAGCGCAGTGGTTTGAAAATCAGTTGCTGTAAGTAAAAGATACTGTACACAGCTAAAGCACTTAGAAATCACGCTTTGTTGTGCTTTTTATCGCACTTTTTCTACTACTTGAGCTAGCGCAATATTCTAACCTTCTGTATTACCTTGAATCCAGTAATTAAACGCTTGATCAATTCTTCCACTCTGTTTCTTCATTTCGAGCCAGTTATTAATAAACATCGCAAATGATTGATCTTTATCGCTAATTGGAAACGCCATATGAATCGGCGGTTGAAGCGGCTTCGGCACCACAACAGTGTAGTCAGGATAAAGCAACGTCCAACCTGAGGCTGACGCGGCACCTGTCATCATGGCATCGATATGCGCATATTCCTCCCTAAAAAACAGCCTCGGCGTGGTAATTTCCCATGCTTTTCCGTTAACGGAGTAGCGGCGTATTTCTTTGCTGTAAAAATAGCTTTCAGGAATACCTATGGTGAGGTCCTTGCGGTCGATAACCTTTTGCCATTCGGTGAACTCTGCTCGACGTTCGTGCTTAACAACAAGAGCTGCATACTGTTCTCCATAAGGCGCACTGAGCGCATATTTTAATAGATTATCTGGGATAACAGGCACACCAGAGGTAATATCCAAGTAACCAGACGCTAGTAGCTCGTTTGCCTGATTTCTGTATATTCGGACGAATTCAACACCGACATCTAAATCTGATGCCAGCATATTGATGATCTCAATATCTAATCCAACAAGTACCCCTTGGTTGTTATGGAATGAATAGGGGAGGTCATCAATAAAATAGCCAGCACGAATAACGCCACGATTTTTGATTCGAGTAAGCACGTCTTGTTCAACAACGCTTTCACTATCAAATTGTGGTGGAGTTTCAGTTGCGTTGATAAAGCGCGTTTCGACGCGGGGGTGAATGAGGTCGCGGTCAATAAACTTCTCATAACCTTCATAGTGCAATTCCAGCTTACTCAACACCAATTGCAGCACAGTAAACAATGCCAACGAGGCGATAGGCATTACGACAACACCGCGTAGCAAGTATTTCCATTTTAAGGTTAATGTGCGATTTAGCATTGCAGCCACAAGCAACACAATGGAGGTGCTAAAACTAACCGATAGCAATGAAACTAAGCGTCCGCTAAAAATACTGTCTGCCAGCAAAAACAACTCAAACATGCTATCGGATACATTAATTAGCTTTAGGATGGCTGGCATGGCAACGGTAGTTGTACCGAAAAGCTGTGGGATCCCGATGAATATTAAACTCGCATACTCTTCACTACCAATGTAAGCACCTGAAAACCACGCAGCGAATAGCGCAAATTGTAAACTCAGCAGTTTGCCGCCGACGGGCAGGCTGAAAGAGATAGGGATGAGAATATCGGGGATCTTTTCAATGTCTTTATCTCGTTTTGGCAGCTCGGCGAGCGCTTCTTTACATTTTTCTACCATGGTAGGAATAACGATTAGGAAGCTACCTGTGGCAAAAGCTGTAACCATGGCGGCTCGGCAAATTCTAATGACTTGTCGGTAAGTAAATGGCGTGATGGTTGCCACTAACATTGGAAACACAATGAACACCATTAAAACTGTGAGTAAGCTGGCGCTGATAAGATAAACCGTAAGCGCTTCAAACTGGCTAATATCCATGGTCGCAGCGGCTCTATAGCCAATACAGAATATGCCTAGATGCGCGTAATTCATCACTAAGCCACTAATATTGGCAAGTACCGTTTGCAAGTTGGTTAATACCGCAAGCGTATGGCGCTTTCCTTTTACCGCCATTAATCCAACCCCAACAAAAATACTGAAAACAACGACGGAAGGAATTACGGCATTAGAAAACGCGTTGAATGGGTTAGAAGGAATAAATAGGCTTACCAAGTTAACGTCTGGAGAGGTCTTTATCATGCTAGCGCTGTAAAAAGAGGCATTCTGCCACGTAGGAAAGGCAGCAGGGGTAAGGAAAATAAACAGTACACAAATCGCCATTAATGCCAGCATCACCATCACACTGGCTTTAACGGTTGACTTGGCTTTGCCTGGAGTAAGTGAGGCAACACCAATAATCAGAGACACGGAGATATATGGGAGTGCCGTCATCTGCAGTAGCATGATAAAGCCGCTAGCCACACTGCTGACCACCGGGTTTAACTGAAATTGAGCGCCGAGCAAGATTCCGGCGACCATGCCAATGATTATTTTTACCGAGAGAGGAACCTTACTTAGCACACGACGCCTTGATTATTATGGTTATTTTTATACAAAGTATAACCCTACCAACGCGTTATGCTAGCCTTCTAGCCGTTTTCATTGTTTGAAATTGCTTGAAAAGTTGTGAAGGAGGAATGAGCTAGGAAAGGAAAACTAACCAATTAATTAGTCTTGGTTAGCTTCAACAACATAGGCTTTGCCATAACAAACACGAGTAGCAACACATTGCTTACCTTTTGCATTGGTTGCAGATAGGTTCTCGCCAGCTACTAAGGTACAGCCGCTAAACACAATAGCATTTGCGCCTAGTTGATACGCTTTTCTGCGAGCGTCTGTGCGCGCCTCAATTTCATCTGGCTCCGCATGATGCGCCTTTAGCTGACAATGCTCGCCTTCAACCATTGACACCAGTTTAGCTCGACCTTCAAATTCACCTTCATTTTGGTAAATACGCACTTCGCTAGGTGAAAAGTAATGAGTAAAGTTGCTTTGGTCTAGGTTCGTAGAAACCGTGCTGATTTTTGCACAACTTACCAATGCTGTTAGGGCAATGATAGCGAAAGAAGAGGTTGGTAAAGTACGAGTTGTGTTCATGAACGTTGGCACAGTGCTATTGAAATATAGCGAGATTATAACGAGTTATGTATGGGAATAACATCAATGAAGCGTAAAGAAAGGTGAAGAGCGTGTGGATATATTAATGCAGTCTAACTAAAAGGCCATCGCGCCCGCGTAGTTGGCGTTCAGTCAAATAGAACTTCGATCAGGTGGACTATTAGTATGGCTAAATCGACTGCCAATTACATGAGTATATAACTCAGTTGTTCTTAGAACAGAATGTCCAAGTAACTCTTGAACGGTCCTAATGTCGGCACCGTTCATTAACAGTTGTGTTGCAAAGGTATGTCTAAATGTATGGGCTTTCACTCTTTTAGTTATATTACTTTTTAATACAGCTTGTCTAAGCTGCTTTCTAAAGGCTGTTTAATGAATATGGTGTCTACAGATATAGCCATCGTGGGGATGTTCACAACGTGTACTAGAAGGGAATAAGTACTGCCACGAAAAATCTTTTGCTGCCATGTTGTATTTTCTAATTAAACTTGGCGGCAAAGAAGTTAAACCAAACCCTTCATTTAAATCTTTTTGATGTACTTTTTTAGCATGTGCAACTTGAATATTAATTTGCTCATGAAGAGATTGAGGAAGTAGCGTGTATCTGTCTTTGCGTCCTTTGCCACGAAAAACAAATAACGTGTTATTGGCTAAATTCATATCTTTTATTCTAAGGGTTAATGCTTCGTTTATACGTAGACAACAACCATCAAGTAGCGAAGCGATCAATTTATATTTACCACCTATGTGACTTATGATTGAAAGTGCCTCTTCATGGGTTAAAACTGTAGGGATAGTCCTATCTCGCTTGGTTAAAGAGTATTTTAAGTCTGTTATTTCTCGACAAACAATGTGGCGATATAAAAATATTAAAGCATAAAACGCTTGGTTTTGAGTGGTACTACTGACCTGTTTATTAACCGCTAAATGATTGAGAAAACGTTCAATTTCATGGTTTTCCATATCATTAGGGTGCATTTTATCATTGAATAAAATGAATGATTTAATCCAACCTAGGTAAACTTTTTCAGTTCGTAAGCTGTAACGTTTAGTACGCAATTCTTGTCGAACCGATTCCATAAAAGGTGACCGAGCCATATTTATTTCGTCAAAAAAAGTTAACTGTTTATTTATACAGTTTTAATGGTGTTTTATTAAATCCGCAAGATATGGCTCTATAAGTAAATCTGAACTATTCTCGAATAAGTCACCACTGTAATATAAAAATATTATATTTCAGTGGGTTAAGCTGCTGATGTTTTGCATAGCGAGCCAATTTAATTCTCGATTATCTCAATTCTCACTTTTTACAGATGACTAGCAGATTGTTTTTATGTAGGGATGCTGCTAACTTGTTAAAAATATTAAATAAAATTAGTGTTGTTTTTCGTACCTAATCCATATCAAACTTGGACTTATCGGGTATTCACACTAATAAGCTGTTAGCTGCTTTGCTTAAGGAGATTCATTTGAAAGTAGACGATATTCGAACATTTATTCCAAGTAAGGACTACGAAGTTTCAAAGTCTTTTTATGAAGCCCTAGGGTTTAAAGGGGAGTATGCCTCTGACGATCTTACACTTTTTGAAAATGGTGAATGCTCCTTTTGGCTCCAACGATTTTACAACGAAGAGTTTGCTAATAATTTAATGCTACAGCTTTCGGTTTTAGATATTGAAGAAGCATTTAATTTAATATCGAACTTAAAAGGTTTTGACATTAAATTTGAACCAATCAAAGTTGAGCGTTGGGGTAAGGTAGTTTATCTATGGGGGCCATCTGGTGAGTTATGGCATGTTACTGAATTCAGCAGCTAACAAGTTGCTTCTACGGAAAATTTACTCGCTGACGCTCACACATTTCCGAAGAGCATAGCGTTAGCTTTCATAGACCATCGAGCAAGGATTCAGGTAATAAATGTTTATAAAAATAGTTAAGATATTTTTGATTTCTCTATCTTGTATAATTACTCTAGGAGTTTTGAATGCTTATGTGTTCGTTCCTGACCTACAGCGACATGGCGAGATCGTGGCCTATCGAGGAGGCGGAAGCGCAGTTAACTATGAAAAATTAAATAAAACTGGCTGTACCTCCCTTTCAATAAAAGCATCAAGAGTCAATTCAGTTGAGAACACACTAGAAGCTGTGGCTTCTTCCGTTGCAGCCGGAGCTAACGTAATTCATCTAAATGTTCACAGAACTAGTGATGATCAACTGGTTGTTTTTCATGACTGGACGTTAGATTGTGCTACAAACGGGTCTGGGCCGTTACATAAAACATCATTTGAGCAGTTGAAAAGTATTGATGCAGGATATGGATATACGTTTGATGATGGTGCGACTTTCCCATTTAGAGGAAAAGGTTTTGGGATTTCCAAGTTAGACGCGTTTTACAAACGGTATCCAAAGCATGAGTTTTGGTTAAACCTAAAGAATAACGACATTCGTTCATTCGAAACTCTATATGAGTATCTATCTCGAAAAAAATCTAGCCATATTGTAATTACCTCTTCAAAAGGTATAGAGTGGTTTAGAAACAAGGATTCGTCTTTACGGTTAGCAAGCGTTGATAGTGTAAAGAGTTGCGGAATAGATTATCTTTTAATTGGATGGGCGGGATTAGTTCCTGAGTCCTGCAGGAACACCGTTCTTTTTATACCTCCATCGATGGCAAAGTATTTTTGGGGCTATCCTGAACGCCTAGCATCAAGATTGCAGAGCTATGGTTCGGATGTTTATCTTTGGTCTCGACATGAATCGATTACCCAATCCTACTATGATGTTGTCGCATCGGGTATTGGAGTTATCACTAGTGATCTTGATTTTATTCGTGCAACACAAGCTAACAAACGCGTCAATCAGGACGTTCGCTAGCTCGCGCCTGTTACGCGGGCGTTATACGGATTAAAACTGTTTGTATATACAGTCATTTTGCGTTATCTTACAGTGAAAAATAAATAGTCAATATAAGGATTATTATGCTTAAAGGAAGTTGTTGCTGTAGTTTGGTTCAATTTGAGCTATCTGAAATACCCTCGATGATGGGCACTTGCCATTGTAATCGATGTAGGAAAGTAGGAGCAAGTCACCTAATATTTGTAAAGTCAGATAGTTTAAAAATAACTCAAGGGAAAGATAAAATATCCACATTTAAAGCGATACCGCCTTATAAATATGATAGAAGTTTTTGTTCTGTATGTGGGACATCTCTTGGAGAGATCTTATCTGATGAAGATTCGTTTCCGTTAGCTGCAAATTGTATAGATGGTGATTTAGGTATCGAAAATAAGTTCCATGAATTTGTTTCAGAAAAGCCAGATTGGTTTAAAATAGGTGATTCAGCAAAGCAATTTGACGAACACCCTTTTGAATAAAGCCGTATAACAAGGTTATGCATTTCATTCCGGCCTACGGCCTCCACCGGACTCGCTGCGCTCACCGATGATCACGGCGTTAACAGTACTACAAGAATTGGAGTTGTAATTGAACATTGAAGTATTAGAAAACCCAAAACAAGAGTTAGTTGATTACCTCGATAAAAAAATTGATGAATTCAATTTGGCAAACTGGGAAGTTAAAGATAGATTTCCTTTAGCTGCTCAAATTAAAAATGATTCAGGCGAAATAATTGCTGGAGCTGCTGCCCGCTCTTTCGGAGAATGGCTTTTACTAGATACACTTTGGGTATCTGATGATTTAAGAGGACAAAATATAGGTTCTAAACTCCTCGAAGAAATTGAAATCGCAGGGAGGGAACGAGGTTGCAAAAAGTGTTTGCTTGATACTCTTAACTTTCAGGCAATGCCATTCTATG
>JAKVCY010000142.1 GCA_022448425.1 Thalassotalea sp.
TCGGTAATGTGATTCTCAGACAAGCCGCCGTCGGTGACCACCTGTAAAAATCCATCGTCGTCGGTGTAAAAGCGAAGCAGAGTGCCACCTGTATCTAAGGGCGCTTCACCTACCGCTTGAATTAATTGAGAACGGGCTGCACCTTCAATAGTGAGTTCCGGTTCTAATAGCGAAAGTTTCAAGTTATCTAACTCGAAAGACCCACCTAAATAAAGCCCTATTATTTCTGGCGACTTAGGTTTTTTAGGTTCTGACTTTTTAAATAATTTACTAAACATGTTTACGCCTCTTAATCAGCGTCTAGAGAAGACCAGTTAATTGCGTTAATGCGGCGCTCAGCAATGTAAAACAAAGTGTCGCCCGGGTTTAACGTAGCGTCTAAGGGCGGGTTTACCACCATCTCTTTGACCAGACTATTTGGCGCATAGCCAATAAAGATTGCATCGTGCTTACGCTTTAAATTAATAAATAATTTGGCGACAGAAATGGCTTTGCTGCTTGGAGGAATTTTTACTGAAAACTGCGCTTGGCCTTCTTCTACGCTTAGCAGGTCGTGATGGAGCATGCTTGAACCAGGATCGAAAGCCGCTTTTACTAGCATCTCTACTGCTACGCTCGGTGTACACTCTACTTTAGGGCAATGATCTTGCAACAAGTTTACTAAGCTATCGTCATCAAAATAAGCCACTTGATGAGCATCAGGGTTGCGCTTAGTACAATACAGCGCGGTCGTCATGGTGACATCGTCTTGAGGGTTATCGATAAGAATAGTTCTGGCTGTGGCCACACAGGCGCGATCCATGTCTTCGTCTTTATTAAACGAATCAACTTTTACAAACTCAATTACCCCGGGCATTGGATTTGTTATATCAGCTTTCACACACAGCACGATATCTGGGCGCTCTGGCATAGCGTCGCGTTCTTTAAGAATTAAATCAAGCAATAGCATGGTGCGTTGCTCGTTCCATCCAATCACCAAGATATGCTCATCTAGCATCAAGCTATTCATACCTAACAATCCTTTCTTCCACGTTAATGAAACCCAAGCTGCAATCCGGCCAATGACCATGGCGAAAATACTTAAACCCAGCGGAATGACGTAAAATGCTACGACTAATTTTCCCTCAGGTGTAGTAGGCGACAAATCACCGTAACCCACCGTTGAGGCGGTGACCGCTAGCCAGTAGATAAAGTCGATGTCAGCGATTAAGTCATGCTCGCCCACGGCGTATAGTAGCCAATAGCTTGTTACAGCGTAAAATGCGGTTGCACCGACGATGGTGTACCAGCGAGACTCTGCAAAATACCGCAGCATGATTTTTCGCAGTTTTATCCATTGAGACATAAAAGAAACAGCCCTTGTTATGCGTGCCCTTACTTTGCCTTGAAGTGCTTGGTTTGTCTAGGTTAGCTCTTTGTTATCTAACAATTTTCGCAGAGATTTATGTAACAAGAATTAAAAATGGGAGCGCTTGGCTCCCATTCATTTACTTTACTTGCCTAGAATTCGCGCTAGCTCATCGTCTGCAGAAGTTTTACCCCCTTTGATGCCCGCTTCCGCTAAGCGTTTTTCTAAATCGCTGTTAGATTCATTACTCGCTAGCTCTTCAGCTGCTTGCAGCTCAGCGTTGCGCATCTTTTGCTTTTCCTGAATGCGAGACAGCGATTCAGTCGCGGTTTTCATTTTACTATTCGCGCCCATGTGGCGTGAAGAAACGGCGACCTGCGCTTTTTGAACACTTTCGGTAGCTTTTACCATATCCACCTGCTGCTCTAAACGACGTAAATTCGCTTTCGCCTGTTGGATATTTTGTGCCAGTTGCTTTTCTGACTGCTGGAACTGATCAAGATAAGTTTGTTCCTGATCTCGTTCTTCTTTAAGTTCTGACACCTTTTGCGCACAGTCGAGCGCTAGCTGGCGGTCGCTATCGATAGCCTTACGCGCGTGGGCTTCGTATTCCGCAATTGACGAATTGAAGCTATCTACTTTTTGTTGAGAAAGCTTGCACTTCGCCAAAATTTGGGTACGTGCATGGTCTGACTTGCGCAATTCTTCTTTGGCTTCTCTAATTTCTTGTTCCAGAATTCGAATAGCCTGACTGTCTACGACAGATTGAGCAGCTTCGGTTGCACCACCTTTTACTGCAGTTACTAATTTTTTCCACACTGACATTCGCTTCTCCTTA
>JAKVCY010000143.1 GCA_022448425.1 Thalassotalea sp.
TATTGATTCTTTTCGGTTTTATTTTATAGATTCTGTAGATACAGATGGTGTTGGCATTGGCAATAATGCAGATACAGATGATGACAATGTTGGTGTGGCTGATGTAAATGATGCTTTTCCATAGATAATACAGAGTCTGTAGATACAGATGGAGATGGCATTGGCAATAATGCAGATACAGATGATGATAATGATGGTGTGGCTGATGTAAATGATGCTTTTCCATTAGATAGTACAGAGTCTGTAGATACAGATGGAGATGGCATTGGCAATAATACAGATACAGATGATGATAATGATGGTGTGGCTGATGTAAATGATGCTTTTCCATTAGATAATACAGAATCTGTAGATACAGATGGAGATGGCATTGGGAATAATGCAGATACAGATGATGACAATGATGGTGTTGCAGATTCAAACGACGCCTTTCCATTAGATGAAACACGATCTTTAGCTAATAAACCTGAAGCTAAAAAAAGTAGCTCTGGTGGTACTTTTGGTGGAATTTTTGCGCTGTTAATACTTTATTTTTCAATAAGAAAACCTAAAAAGTGTAAACAATAATAGTTTAAGTTTATAAAAGCTGAATTAAAATAATTCAGCTTTTATTACTTTTTCTTTTTTAGGTTTTGCATTTAACTTAACCTCAAACCTGTTTATTCCGTTTATATCTATCTGTGATGTTCTGCGCAACTAAATCAGGGCACTTTGTTCTGCAAAACTAAATCTGGACACTTTTCTTAAGGAATTTTGCTCATATTCTACTGGCGACAGATCACCATTGGCGGTATGAAGCCTTTCTAGGTTGTAATAGCGCATATACGTAAACGCGCAACTAGGCGGTGCGGCTAGTTATAATCAAAGTCTAGCTGCACATTCCACGGCATTAAATCTGTTAAATCTGAATTTTCTTCTCGATTTGGCATTTCTTTAAATAAATGTTGGAAGTAGTAATATGGGTTTATATCATTTGCCCGACATGTCATGATAATACTATAAAGTATCGCACTTGCCTCTACACCATTGACTGATTGTGAGAACATCCAGTTTTTCCGTCCCGTGGTAAATGGTCTGATATCTCGCTCCGTTATATTATTGTCGATACCTAATTCACCATCTTCTATATAATGATTTAATTTATCCCATTGATTAAGTGTGTAGTTGATTGCTTTGCCAATATGGCTCTCTTTGGTGACTTTTATCTTGGCTTCACCTAACCATATTTTAAATGCTGCTAATATTGGTTTGGCTTTTTCTTGCCGTAATTGATAGCGTTTCTTTGCGCTTAGTTTCTTGTTTTTTGCCTGCGTTTCTAATTTATAAAGTTTACTGATGAAACTGATTCCCTTATGTGCCCGACCTTTATTCTTTGACTCAGCCTTAAGTGCATCATTATATTTACGCCTGGCATGTGCCCAGCAGCCCACAGGTATTATATTGTCAACATTATCATAAACAGCATAACCATCACATTGTAAGTACCCTTGATAATCCCCTAGAAATTCTTTTAAGCATGCTCGGCTTCTTCCCGCCTGATAATCATAAATGACCAGTGGTTGCTCACTCATTTCATTACTACGGTATACCCACATATAAGATTGGCTTGTTGCCTTTTTATCCGGCTCATCTAGCACCTGAACTCGAGTTTCATCGGCACATAAACTGTGTTGTGCTAGTAAGTAACCCTGCATCGCTGCAACTAAAGGTTTAATAATTGTGCCTGCTTTAATGCACCAATTTGCCAGTGTGCCCCGAGATAAAGTAAGTCCACCGCGTTTAAATATCTCAACCTGACGATAAAGCGGTAACGCATCACAATATTTAGCCGTTACAACTGCGGCCAGTGTTTCTGGGCTGGCAATACTGCCAGGTATCGGTTGTTTTGGTTTAGAAGCCGTGATGATTTTGTTTTTAATTTGGCTATTTTCACAATGACGGCAAGCATATTTAAGCTGTTTATGCTTTATCACGCTGATTTTAGCGGGGATAATTTTAACCTGCTCACTTTCTTCACTGCCACAAACATGCATGTTATTCCCGCAACAAGCACAACTTGTATCAGCTAATTCATGTTCAATTTCTTCTCGCGGTAACGCTTCTGGTAATGTTGGCTTGCCTTTTTTATAATGTTTAGGCTCTGACTTTACTTGCTCAGCTTCGTTGAAAGTGCCTCGCGGTGCTTTTTCACTTTTTTTACCATATTTTTGAGATTTACTCAGCTTTAATTCTGCAAGAAGATGATCAATACGCGTCTGCATTTCAACCATATCTTCTTTTAATGCTTGTTTATCTTGCTGCAATGCATCAACCTGAGCTTGCAAAGCCGCCAGTTGTTTTTGCAGTTGATTTATTTGCGCATTATCAGACATTTATAAAGCTTTATTTATCTCAAAGTATGGCTAGCATGACACAGTAAAAAGATCGTTCAATACCTAAAAAATGCTCTTCAGGATCACATAACCGATAGGCCTGATAATGTGTGATGTCGTGACGGATTACTAACAGGCAAGCCTGAGAGTAACCATTGCAACTGGCGTTGTTCAATACCCATAGCAGCCAATGAACAACTGTTTTTCGGCCATTGAAAGCGACCTTGTTCTAAACGTCGATAATAGAGCCAAAAACCATTAGTATCCCAAAATAAAATTTTTAGCTTATCGCGCTGTTTATTACAAAAAACATACCAAGCTTGATTGAGAGGATCTAACTCAAGTTGCTCAGCAACAATGATTGATAAACCATTTATGGATTTACGCATGTCAGTAAAGCCAGTGACCAAATATACCTGTTGAGGACAGATCATTTAAGTAAACTCACAATATGATGAAGCTTTTGATGACATAAGTCCTCATCAAATTCTAATTGATAGCCGGTTGGTGTACTTAATTTGAGCGAGGTCGTTTGAAGTTCAGCGGCACCTTCAACAAGCAAGGGAATAAGTTGTTGCTTTTGAGTCGGCAGGGGCTTATTGCCATTAGTTTTGGCTATGCGTTTTTTCCAGGCATAAAATGTAGAAGTTGCAAATTTTTGCTGTTTACAAAAATCAGTAATAGAAAGACCACTGTTTTGTTGCTGAATAAAGAGTGACTGCCAATGTTTAACTTTTTGCTGATATTTCATAATTATCCCGAATTAATTTGATGAGATAATTTTGCTTAAAGCTGATTGAAATTGGAATGTGGGGTTAAATTAGCGCTTACTATTATTCTATTAATAAACTAACATATAGCAGGTTGAGATAATGATTACCTGCTAAAAGTGCTGAAAATGTTTTTATACTGTTATCTAAAGTGCTATTTTAAATCTTGCTTTGGTAGTAATGGTTCGCCTATTTCACATTCAATTTCATCAAAAACAACCTTACCTCTTGAACCTGAACGTATTTTAAATTTTTGAATAAAAATAATAGGATAGCTATCACCACTATCTAACTTTAATATGATCGCATCTTGTTGCTTCGTTCTAGATAATTTAATTACACCAGTATAAACGATACCACAAGCTTGAACCTCTCCTTTTTCATATAATTTTTTATAATTCTGCCCTAGATTATAAATATATTTAGTGGGATTTTCGGTATATTTTTCAAGGCTAAATTTGGCTTCTACTATGCGATTTTCTGAATTAATATGAACAGATGCAGGGTATGCGTATTTATGTTTTTCAATAGACATGCTTGTCGGTGGCATTAAAGCATTTAAAATTTTCCTATAATTAGGGCAAAGAATCACGTCTTCCTTACCCTCAACTTTATGATTTTTCACTTCAGTCATACAAATTAGTCCTTATAGCAAGCAAATTTTTCAGTGATTAACTGCTATTTCATAATAATAAAAACGAAATAGTTGCTAATAGTCATTCCACAGAGTTGTGTTATTTATAAGACGTTCAATAAAATATTATGTGATTCATTTTTTTATCATTTTATTTAGCATATTTTCTAAATAATTAAAAAAGCTATCAAGGTTATAACCAACTAAAAATGCTAAAAAGAAAAAAGTCAAATGGTTATTATCTGATATAACAAGAGTTTCAAAAAAAATTAACTTACTAGACACCGCTACTATTCCTCCTAAAAAAATTTGTAAATTACAATACCAATAAGAACGTTTTATTAAATTTTGGCTATTATATTGTTGATATATATCTCTAAGTACTTTTATAAATGCTCCTAAAGAGCCATATAAAATGGGTAAAATATAATCTTCTATCAATGATAAAATATATTTTGCTGAGATATTATTAAGGAAGTAGATATTTCTAGATTCTTTTAATGCCCGCTCTAAAATCAAATTGCTTTTAATTAATTGATTTTTAGCATTTTCTTGTTTTTCATAATAAACAGCATTATCATGAATGGAAAACTTAGGTGTAAATGGTATCCCAAATCGCCATATCAAATTCCATTGCATTAATATTTCTCTATTTGCATCAAACTGCTCATCTAACAGTTCAATAGAATTATTAATCTTGTGATAATCTATATTTTCATTAATAGATACCTGCATTCTTTTTAGTAAATTTTTTTTTTTAATAAGTCTATTTTCATATCGTTTCGTTGTTTAAATAACATATTATTTTTGCTAACAACATCATTCCCAATTAGGTAATAACTTTGAACGATCAGTATAAAAAAAACCCATAAACAAGCGCTAATGCCAAATACTTTCATATGCTGTTGCAAAATTTTTTTATATAATTGTTTTTTTCCAAATGCAAAATTAGGAGAT
>JAKVCY010000144.1 GCA_022448425.1 Thalassotalea sp.
CGCACTGCGACGAACCAATCGCACCTATCATTTATACCTTGCCACTACAGCTTTTGAGCTACTACGTAGCGCTAATTAAGGGCACCGACGTTGACCAGCCGCGTAACTTGGCGAAGTCGGTTACGGTGGAATAAAGCACACAGCTGAAGCACTTATTCGTGTTAGAGCATATTATATTTGGTACTAGACATATTATATTTGGTAACAAATAAAAATTCAGTATTAAATTAGGTAATAAAAGTAGATTAGTTTATGCTCTATGTCATAGGTGGCATAGGGCGTAGGCGATGAAGAAACTGCAATGGCTGACAAGAGAAGAAATCGATAAGCGCTTCGCAAGCGGCAGAGGAATGGGCCGTAAAAGCGAATATCAGCCATGGATTTACATTCAAGAAATATCCAGTGATGGCACGAGTTATCGTGCCTTATCTCACCGCACCGGCAGAGTAGTTCACTTGCTTTCCAAGCTAGAATACCTTGCTTTTTCACTCTACGACTGGAATGAGTCAATTTATGACATTCGAGAGCAGTATCCGTTTGCTCTAGAAACCACTCTGGAAGTAGCCGACAAAGCGGGCATAAAACATCCGCAAAAAGGCAATAAATATCACGTATTCACCACTGATTTGTTATTAGACTTTGATGGGTTAGAGAGCAATCAAGTCGCGATTCAGGTCAAATACAATGATGAGCTGATGGATAAAAATGTTATTGCTAAGCTCGAAATAGAGAGGCGAAGTTGTCTGGCCAAAGGAATGCAGTGGAAGTTAATTACTGAACTCGACATACCTCATGTTCAACAAGCCAATATTGACTGGATACTAGGAGGAAAGGACCTTCACATTGGCGAATCTATTCAAATGCAAGTTTATGATCTTTGGGAAGAGATAAAGCGCTTCCCTGACATTAAGCTCGCTAAAGCTTGCTCAGATTATGATAAGCGTCATGGGCTTCCGTCAGGGGAAGCATTAAAGTTAGCTCGAAACGCCTTCAGCTACCGATTGCTGGCGTTTGATATCCATAAGCCCTATCAATACCTTATCTGCTCTGACATCCATAGCGTGACCTTCGGGTTCGATAGCGGAGATTTATATGCTGTTGGTTAATAGCGTAGTTGAAGATAACGGTCAATTTTATAGGGTGTTAGCCATCACACCGAATCACGCTATTTGGATTGATATATACAAACGACTTGCTGATCCTATCGAATTTGACATAAGCGCAATAGCCGAAGCTATTCAAAACAAACACGCACGAGTCGTCAATGATCCGTTCATTGATGAAACACTAAAACACCCCACCGAAGCTCAAAAAAACCGGCTAGAAGCGAACTGGTTAGTTATGCAAAAAGTTGCTGATAATCCTTATCGGCTCTTCAAGCATGGATGGCTTCGACTCTACGAGGAAGTTATCGATCAGAATCATCCTGAGTTTTCTAAAAAACACTTTTACAAGCTCCTGCGTCAATTTTTACAGCGTGGCCAGAACAAAAATGCCCTAAGACCTGATTTCCACAAGCAGGGTGCGCCAAAGCAACCGAGAAACATTGCTAATAAAAAAGTAGGCAGACCGCGTATCACGACTGTTGGCACAGGCATCCCAATTACGGATGAGATTAAACAATTGTTTAGGGAGGCCATTGATAAGTATTATTTGAATTCCATGAGAATGCCGTGGACAAAAGTTCATGACCTAATGCTACTTAAATTTAGGAAGCAATATCCCACTATTGCACGTCAAGATTCACCAACTGTTACGCAGCTAAAACACTTGTTTAATATGGAATACAAGGCCATTAAAACCGCACAAGCACGTAACACCGCAATAGCGTTCGAAAAGGACGTAAGACAACTTACCAGTACTGCAACGGCTCAAGTGTTAGGACCCGGAGACAGGTTTGAGTTTGACGCCACCATTATTGATCTTTATTTGGTCAGTGAAAAAGACCCATCAAAAATTATTGGTCGACCCACGCTTCTTATTGTAATCGATGTTTTTTCTCGTTTAACGGCAGGTTTCTACCTAACTTTTGAACCACCATCCTATGTTTTAGCCATGATGTCATTGGCAAACTGTTTAGAAAATAAAGTAGACGTTTGTAGGCGTTTAGGCATTTCAATCGAGTTTGAAGATTGGCCAGCGCTAGGTCTTCCAACGGCAGTATTAGCGGATAAAGGAGAGCTTCTTACCCACCAAGCAGATTCTTTAGTCAACGTGTTTAACACCCGTATAGAAAACGCAAAAGCTCGCCGAGGTGACGCTAAAGGCATTGTTGAACAGAGATTTAGAACCTTACAGGCTGAATTTAAGCCTTATGCCCCCGGCGTTGTGACAACAGAAACAGTTAAAAAAAGAGGGGGTAAGGATTATCGCCTAGATGCGAAATTGTCTCTGCGACAAATGGAAGAGATCATTGCCTTACTTATATACAAGCATAATTTAAAAGGGATGAAAAAATATGATGCTGATGAAGGGATTCCCGATGACCTGCCCTACACCCCAAAAGACTTGTGGCAATGGGGAATAACGAATAGGTCTGGTGCCTTAAAATCATATGACGTGGAAAAGTTTAAGGTGCTAACTTTACCGAGAAATACCGCGACGGTTTCAAATGAAGGAATAAAGTATCAGTCTCTGACTTATAGTTGTTCAGAGGCTTTCGAAAAAGGATGGTTTATTCGAGACAAGCATCGAACCAGACCACAGAAAGTCGAAATAGGATTTGACCCAAGGAGCACGAATAAAATTTATGTGTTCCCACTGGGGCAGACTTCTCAGTATTGGATAGCGCAGTTGACCGACCGAAGCCGCGCGTATAAAGATATGACGTTTTATGAAGCCAAGCTTTCGATGCAAGTAAGTAAACTAGCAAACAGTGAGGCAGCCAATGCCAATAAAGACAAACAGCTCTCTGCTGATGAAGAAATTCAAAAGCGCATGGAGTCAGCAGAAAAGCGAGCCAAAACTGGCAGCATATCTACATCCAATAGTGCTCGTATTAAATCTATAAAAAGTAATAAAAAGGAAGCTATAGCTCAAGAGCGCAAGGAACGTGCGGTCGGCAGCATTCCTGATAATGGTACTAAAGCACCGCCAAATAATGTTCAACCGATGAAAAGACAGGAAGATTTCTCTCACCCTGATATTCCAGATGATATATATGGAGACGAAGATTGAAAACGCCTTATGTAGCGGTAACAGCAAATTATATTGATCCGGGGCTAGAAGAGTATCGTGGTAACCCGCTTATTGAAGCCTTGCCTAAGATTTACGAGGACGATCTTGTATTAGCAAAGACATTGGCATCCCGCCCAACACATAGTGAGGGTGACTTAAAGCTACATCCTAAATTGCGAATGCACGCGTTAGGGCGATTACTTGATGGTGACTTTTTTCATCCATTGCCAAACCACCTAAACCTCGAAAAAAAGTTGTCCCTGATGATTCGTAGCGGTTACGTTAAACGAAACCCTGCAAAACATTACGACAAAAAATTGATGCAAGAAAACTATTTAAAATCTCAAGGAAAAGAAGAGAGAATTCAAATATTCCCTACCACAGATCGATCAGTTCAGAGTACGACGTTAATTGGCTGCTCTGGAAGTGGCAAAACTACGGCGGTAAGGAAAGTTTTATCAACATACCCTCAATTAATTGAGCACCCTGACTACAACATGCATCAACAACTCGTCTACGTGGTTGTTGAATGTCCCTATAACGGCGATTTAGCGAATCTATGTAAGAATTTCTTTCACTCGATTGACGAGGTGCTCAATACTAAGTATCACCGACGCTATGGTTATGAGATTCGAGTAGGCGAAAAAACTTTATTGCAAGCAATGAAACAGATAGTGATAGACCATTCGCTGGGTTTACTTGTGATAGACGAGATTCAGCACCTGCAAGATACCAAAGACAAACGTGATGAACTGTTAAACTTTTTTACTGAATTGACTAATACCATCGGTGTTCCAGTACTTATCGTCGGAACTCCAAAAGCCTCGGGTATTTGGAAGGATTTGCGTGGCGCTAGGAGGGAAATTGGTTTTGGTAGTATGAACTGGGGAATATCCAAAACTGAAAGCGATATGAAGCAATGGCGGAGCTTTTCTATGCGACTATGGCGTTTTCAATGGGTTAAGAAGCGAACCCAAACGCCGGATAGCGATCTGCTTGAACACTTATTCGTACTGTCGCAGGGTATTATTGACATCACAATTAAGCTGTTTGTGATTGCACAGATAAGAGCAATTGTTACAAAAGCTGAAGAAATCACTATTCCATTGCTTGATACCGTTTATGCGGAAGAAATGAAAAGCGTACACCCTATGCTAGACGCTTTACGCTCTGGTAACGAGAAGGAAATCCTGAAGTATTCTGACCTTTTGATACCTACGGTTGATATTGAGGATGTTGTGAAAAACATGCCGCAATATGTTGAGGAACTTGATAAGTCAGAGCAGAGGGAGCCTGAAGAAAATGAGCTGAAATCATTATTAGAGTTTTTCAAACTCGACTACAAGGAGCATGTCAGTGAAATTGCGCTTTTAAAAGATGAGTACCCTGACATCGACAATGTCAGCCTTGTAAGAAAGTTAATTGCTGAAGTTGATGCAAGCAAAGTAAGTTTAAAATCGGTTCAGAAAAAAGAGCAAAAACCAAAGACCAACGTCATCCCTTACGCCAAATGGTCGAAGCTTGACCATGATGATCTTCGGTATATTCGTTCCCAGTCCAATACTGAGTCCGAGATGCACTCGAATCTGGTCAAGGCTGGCTTAATAGCTGCTGTGGATTAGCTTTATTTGCATGAGGTTGATTTTGGTTGTGAGAGCTACCTGTATTTGAAACATCTGGCTGGCTTTGTTCTTTTATACTACGACAGGACTTTTCTTTCTCATGAATCAACACTATCTTGTATGTTGAAGTTATTTGGTTAGGCATGAGAATGGGCGTATGAGTTTCTGGCAACTCTCGAAATTAGTCGGCTTTTAGCTTCTTATTCAAAGGAGATTTCATGGATAAACTTGATGTTCTTCGACTTGCTGAAAGGGTCGCCCAAGAATCGGCATCGGGTTCTATTGCGGCCGAACTTTTGAGTAATGGAAATGATTTGTATGAGCCTAGTCAGACAAGTAAGAAACTCAGGCGAATTACACCGAATGGTGAAATTTCCGAAGGCTATCTTAAGGAAAATCGATTCGTCGTAGAAAAGATCTTTACCGTTTAACGCGATAGTTGATTTTTTGGGAAAAGGGCTAATACTCTCCTCAGATTTACTAGTGTTATCAGGAAGGGAAATTATCGGTCTAATTACCGAGCGACTTTGTCGCATGAAACTTTGCAGTTACTGTTATTTTCCGCCATGAATCTATGAAAACTTGCTTTAAAGTATGACCTAATGCCACTTTTTGCTTAATGAAGATAGACTCAGACTATGCGGGGCAATTAATGTACACAATAAGTAAACTTGCGAAAGAAGCAAATGTAGGTGTAGAAACCATTCGTTTCTATGAAAGGAAGGCCTTATTGGAACAACCGATAAAACCATTGCAAGGATACAGGCAATATACACAGCAGGCACTTACCAGAGTGTTATTTATAAAGCGTGCTCAGTATTTAGGTTTTACATTGGCTGAAATATCATCACTATTAGTCTTAAGTGCCAGCAGCTGTGACGACGTCCAGTCCCTCGCTGAGCATAAACTGGATATTATTGAAGATAAGTTAAAAGACTTAAATCGTCTTAAAGGCAGCCTTGAATCCCTCGTATCAGACTGTAAAAACAACCCGAAAAACAAAATCTGCCCCATCATTCAGTCACTCCAGCCGTAAAATAACACTACCACTTGACTCCGTACCTAGATACGGAGTGTATGCTTCAGATTGTTTAAAAAATTACGTCATAATATGGTAAAAAGTAGTCAACTATCTATCTTAGGCGGTCTTGTTGCCGCCATCGGTGCTAGTGCATGTTGTGCTGGGCCGCTGGTGCTTCTTTTAATGGGTATTAGCGGAACGTGGATCAGCCATCTAACGCTTTTAGACCCTTATCGCCCTATTTTTATTTTTGCCGTAGTAGTTTTATTTGGGTTTGCAGGGTGGCAAACCCATCGGCCCATAAACGACTGTGCAAAAGGTGAGTTATGTTCAATCTCTAAAGTAAGAGCGCGAAGAAAAGTAATTTTTTGGTCTACCGCGCTGTTGGCGTTTCTTTTTATCACCAGTAATTACTGGATTATATGGCTAGTATAGCTACTATCACCTTAATTTTATCGGAGAAAAAATGAAGAAAATTTTTATCACATCACTGTTGTTAATAAGCAGCACTGCAACATTCGCGAAAGATGTAACACTTACTTTAGAAGTGCCTTCAATGGATTGTGCTACATGCCCGATAACAGTAAAAAAAGCGCTTGAGCGTGTTGAAGGTGTAATGAAAGTGGATGTTACATTCGAAAATAAACTTGCTGTTGTAAAATTTGACGATGAAGTAACTAACCCGGATGTACTAACGAAAGCGACAGAGAATGCTGGTTTCCCTTCACGAATAAAATCGTAACTTATTTTCGAATTGTTCTCTTTAACTTACATGTGGAGCACTGCGCTTTGGCGAAAATAGAGCTTTTATCGGCAATTACATGTCCTCAATGCAATCATAGCCAGCAAGAGGAAATGCCAACCACTGCATGTCAATTTTTCTATGAATGCACTCACTGCAAAACAGTGTTGAAACCTCTTAGCGGAGACTGCTGCGTTTACTGCTCATATGGAACAGTTAAATGCCCCCCAATTCAAGAGGGTAGCGGTTGTTGCGGTTAGCAGATTAGCTGGGACTCATTATCCGTATTAGAAGAACACGCCTCTGCAATGCTATCTAACTGATGCAATACCCCGCACTCCTTAACCTTCTTATTATGATCACAAGCAGAACGAATGGAGACCAGTGTTCCTTGTAGTGCTTTTAATTCAGCTATCCGATGTTCGATATCGTCAACATGCTTATCTATTGTAGTATTAACGTTTTCGCAGCTATTCTCTGGGTTTGCTCGGGTTTCCAGTACTAATTTAATTTCCTCGATTGTCATATCTAATGCGCGAC
>JAKVCY010000145.1 GCA_022448425.1 Thalassotalea sp.
CCAGGTACGCATTAGCCAAGCCAGAATCAGGATGTTCAACTTTTTCTTTCAACTCTGCAAATTCGCTTTGATATTCTTTACCGTCTATCTTGTTTTTCTGTTTGTCGAGCACCAGGTAAGCATTAGCCAAGCCAGAGTCAGGATGTTCAACGGCTGCTTTCAACGCTGCAAATGCGCTTTGGGATGCTTTGTTAACTTCAACCTGCTCTACGCGCTCAACGGTAGCGGTTAAGGTTTCGTCTTGCGTATTTAGTTGAGCCTTAAGTAAGTTTTCTTGAGTTACCCTTGCGGTTTCTTCGTTAACAATCGCCTCAGTGTTTTGAGCTGCTGCGGCTTCGTTACCTTTTGCCAAAGCTAAGGTGACTTGCTGTTGCTGAGCCAGAGATTCATTTTCATCACTGAGCGTTGTTATTTTGCTTTCAGCTAATGCTAAATTCACCCCTTGATCTGCCAGCTCGTACGCAGTGTTTGCGCCGGAGAAAATTTCACTGATCAAGCCTACGTTTGCACTTGCCACACTTACCGAAGAAAACACTAACTCGTTTTCAGCTTGGTTTAAGCGTATTGCCAATGCGTTAAAATCGGTATCGCCCAAACTGGTTGTAAGCAGGTTGATGTTGTTGGCGTTCTGCTGAATTTGCGAGCTTTGCGTAGTTAATGAGTCGTCAGTTTCAGTTTGCTTTTGAATAAGCGTGCTGATTTCACCTTGATGGGTGTCTACCAATAAACGAGTTGCAGTAAATTCGTCAGCTTTTACTGCACCACCTTCAACTAATATCTGGCCTACATCTTCGTTAATTTGCGTGCGGAAACCGTCAAACTCCGCAATGTATTCTTGCGTAATGTAGTTGGTGTTTGCCTGAGTGAATAATGCGTTAATAGCATCGGTAGCATATTCGCCTAGCTGAATACTGGTAAAATCAATTTGTTGATTTAGCCTGTCTTCGGTGTCTGATAAGTCTTGCTCAACTTCGTCAATTCGTTCAAACGGCAAATTAATAAAGTCTTTCAGATCTGTGCTTAAATAATCAGAACCAATACCTGCGCCACTGGTAACAGTGCGCTTGGTCCATTGCGTTGGGAGCTCATTTGACTGTGAATATTTAACTAAGCCAAACCAAATATAGTAAGTGGTGTTTGGCATAGCATCAGGAATAACAAAAGTTTGTCCGTTGCTATGGTCAACAAGGCCGCCATAAAGGGCGGCCTGTGTGTCGGGGGCATCACCATGATCGGTAATGTCGTAATAGACTTTCCAAACAAACTTGTCCTGAGTAATAGGGTCATCAACACCTGGTACAGGCACAACAGGATTTAACGGATTGTCAGGCGTGTTTTCCTCAGGTGTCGTTGCCACGTAGGTAAAAGGCTCACTTTCAACCCAGTTACTTACTTTACCTATGTTATTTCGGGCTCGAATTGCCAATACATAGCTAGCGCCATTCGTTAACCTTGAAAGTTCCAAAGAATTGCTGGTTACTCTGCCGCTATCAACAATTGAACCTGTGGCAGACTCTAATTGCCAATCAAACTTTGCGTAGGTGCTTACCCAAGTCGCTTTTTTACCGCCATAGGCTGAATCAGTGATCACTAAATCAGTCGGTGCATTTAACTTTTTAGGGTCAATGTTAGTGTCAGGTATAGCAGGTTTTAAGCCTGTGTTGTGATAGTCGTAAATATAAGGTTGGTGCTCGCGCAAACGGAGATCACTAAACAAGTCTTTGTGTAGTGTTTTACCCAAAATACGAAACGGCTTTTGGTCCCAACCGCGCTCTGCATCGGTAACCTTGACAACTTGCCCGGGCTTTAGCTTATAAACACGAGGTTTTACGGTGAATACCGCTTGTAAACCTTCGCGGCTGTGCTCTGCTTCCATTTTGGCTTGTTGCATAGCCAAATAGTAATTGTTGCACGCATCTAGCGTTACGCTTTTAGATTTACGTTGTTGGTTGTCTTCTGATAACCATTGAATATCGGTTGCAGAGCCAGGTTCAGGGTAAATGGCTTCTACCATTTTGCCTTTTTGCTCTACATCAGGGTATTTAACAACAACTTGGTTAACCTTTTTGCCAACATCAGCACTTTCGTTTGTGCGAATACCACCTTCAATATCAGCCTCAGTAATTTCTAAGTCAGCATAGTTATCATCTTGCTCAAGAATCAGGTGATACTTGCCTGTTGAGTGATCGAAAGGCATATGAGCACGAATAGACTCACGGAATATTTTAATAATTTCGTGAACTTTTAAACCTGTGTCTACCGCATGATCAAAGGTATAGCGCGACTGATTAACACCAGAACCAGCGTAGGTTTCAATTTGAATGTTGCAGTCTTTGGCAGCTTTTCGCCAACTGGTTAGGTCTAAAGATGATGTAGGCCAGCCTGCACCAGATGAATCTTTAGTGAGCCAATTATAAAAATGATCGACATTATTGTGGTAACGCTGCTCTGACGTTGAGCTGGTATCGAGTGACGATGTAGCAGGAACGCCGGTTAAGTCGATACGCACATCACGAGGTTCAGAAGTAACTACTTCACTGCCTGCCTCAGCAACAACATAAACACAGCAGCATTCAGTAAATTTATAGTCAGACTTAAAACCTGCTTTTTGTAACCATTCCCAATAATAGCCGCTCATGCCATTTGGGAATTTACGCACATGTAGCCAGCGGTTGCCTTTATCGTCTTTCCAATCAGATGATTCTGAATCAACTCCGTCGATACGCACGGCATCAATCGACTGAACGCGCTTACCGTAAACAAATACTTTGTGGATCAGGTCGTTTTCAATGTCATCACCTGTGCCATCACCAGACGTACCCGCAAAGGCAACTACAGCAGGCTTTACATCACTCACTTTACCTTTAAAAATGGGCAAATAGGCTTCGGTTGAGTGAATATTAACATCTTGGCCTTTAGCATATGGGTTATAATCACCACCAAAATCAAGACCTAGTACGTCTTCAAAAAACCAGTCAAAAATTCCCACGCTTACGGCTCCACTTGCTCAGAATTGGGTGCGTCATACCACGGGTTACGCTTCCAGTGCGGTATGTCGTCAAAATCATTTTCGTTGTTATTGTTGTTGCCACCAGAATCAGGAATATAAACAACGCCATTACCTTCTTTACCCCAAGGCAGTTTTACACCATCGAGGAACGGAAGCATTTCAAAGCAGTTGTCAGATGAATCAACCAAGTGTTGGCTTGCGGTGTTAGTACGGTGGCCTTTTACCAGCTCTAACGTATGGTTTTCTTGCACACGCAAAATAAGCTCACGCTTGCTATCGTCTGCGTTAGAGTCGGGCATCGTGATCGCCCCTTGCAGTACCAGAAAATTATCATCAAGATTGCCTGCATCATCTAAAATCAACCAACGCACGGTTAAGTTCTGCCACTGCCATTTACCTGCATAAGAGGAAATAGACAGTGATAGGTCAGGATCAGACAAGGTAATTGAATGCTCATTAATAGCAGGAGCTATACGTTGCTCGAATGAATCTAAACCATTCCATGCACCGGCTAAGTATGTGTTGCCACCATAGCTATAATTTGCCCCTGCATCGGTGTAGTAAAAATTTGAGTCATTCATGCGAAATGACAAAAGCTGAATAACCTGCATTAGTTGCCACGCTCCCGTACAGGAATAGTAATAGGGGTTCTGCGACCACTCGACACACTGGCAGTTAAACTTTGTACATCGGCTTTACTGCTTACTTGGAACAAGCAATTAGCACCAAAATTAATAGGCGTACCTGCGGGAACGTCTTGATAAACACCTGGTGTAAAGTTAATGGTGGACTGGCCTGACGCATTAGCATTAGGTGAGTTGGTGACCATATAAACTTTGGGATGATTACCAAAATTAAAAAATGTACCAGGCTTTAACGCGCCGGTGATCATGCTAGTGAAGTTTTCAGCCGGTACTGATTTAGCATGTTGGCTAATGCTTGTACGGGTATTAATTGCATTCGTTTCAAGCGGTGGTAATACGCTATTAAACGGGTTTTGCACCTGAAATGTGCCGTGAGTACCTGCGGCGTTGTCGATAAGCCATGACACCAATTCAAATGCTGTTGCCATATCAAAGCGCACAGTTACTAAGTCTAAATCAAATAGCTGAGCAAATACTTTTTTAGCGGTGGCTCGGTTGTAGCTTTTAGCGTTGGGTAAATAGGTTTCATCCATTGAGTCAAAGCTACACTCTCGAAGCGATAAAAATTTATTAGGTAGAATAGCCATTAGTACGGTCTGCCTAGTTCTTCTGATAAACGGCGAGCATCACGAATAGTGGCGTTTCTGTTGTTGTTCAACATACGCTCGTTTTCTTGTGCATTGCTGCCAAAGTGATAATTAACTGATACGTTTTGCGTTGTTTGCTGTGCAAGTTGCTGACCTTTGGTGTGATCAACAATGGTTTCGTTACCATGAAGCATTGCTAAAAAGCCGCCTTTACCGTCTAGGCCGCCGTATCTAGGAATATCCCCGGTATAACCACCACCATCAAAAGATGCTAAACCTGATACTTTTGCTGCATAGGCAGTACCCGCTGCAATAACAACTCCAGCGGCTGCACCACCTAAAACAGGGCCTACTACTGGTATGGCTGCCATTGAATTATATGCTTTCATTGCCGTATCGTAGGTTGTTGACCAAATACTGGTAATGGATTTGCGCTTTTCTTCATCGAGTAGGGTTTGCCCTATACTAATGGCCACTCTGGCATAACCAGCTTGTTTACCTTCCATTCCGTCATAATAAGAACCAACGATGCTTAGTAACGAACTATATCCTTGTATCATTACCGCATTCTTTTCTTTCTCAGATTCAATTAGTTCCTGATTGTGAGTTTTGTTTATGTCTGAAAGTCTCGCTAAATGAGCTATTTCTAATTCTTCAAGGGCGGCTTTTTTCTCTGCATCTATCTCTGCAGTAACTAATCCTTTTTCTTTTAAAAGTTCATATTCTTTTTCAAGTTGTTGTACTCTGTTTTTATAACGAGCATCTTCTAAATCAATTTCACGATTTTGGGCGGCTAAAGATTCTTCATAAATACGTTGGTTGTGATTTTTAAAACGATCAATCGCTTGTTGGTTCGCCTCATCTTGTCGCGCTTGATCAGCCGCTAGTTTGGCTGCCTTTTTATCGGCTTGTTCTTTTTCTTTTTTCGCTTGCTCAGCTAAAAGATCATCTTGAATTTTCTTCTGATTCAGCGCTGCTTTTTTGTAAGCTTCACCCTCTGCAATCGTTTTTTTATTAAGAAGGTCTACTTCCTCTCTAATTTCTTTTTGCCGATTAAGCAGACCATTTCTATTTCTAACTCGCCCTTTGCCTAATTTCTCTTCTATCTTGGCATACTCATCCCACAGTTGTTTTAATCGTTCAGTGCGATCAATATTGCCATTGATCTTATCGGTAAATTTACCCATACCTCTGGCAATACGATTAATAACGTAAGTAACACCTTCGCCTAAGCCACTGGTTTCACTGAAACTCAGCATGAGTTCATCCCAACGCTGCCCAAGTGTGTCAACAGCGCCAGATAAGCCACCTGCTTCAGCTGAACCAGCACCGCCAATTTGCTCCTCTAACTTTTTGAGAATTAGCGTCTGCGCTCCAGCTAAATCACCAGCCTCTTGCATTGCTTTAATCATGTCTTTTTCAGACTCGGTAAAGCTCACACCTGAGCGCCTTAATGCATTTAAACCTGTAGTTGGATCTTCTAAGGCTTTACCAAGCTGTAATGCTTTATCTCGTGCTGAACCACCAAATGTGGCAGCCATATCTTGCGATAAGCGGATGGCTTGCTTAAATGTTTCTCCGCTGACGGTTTTAAAGGTTTGCAACACATTTTGCGCCTCAACAATACCAGCCACACTAGCTAAGGTATTCAGCGCAACTTCATCCGCCTGTTTAGCTAACTGTTCTGCGGTAAAACCTGCGGCAGAGCCTGTTGCTTTTACGAGTGCCTCAGTGCGCAGTTGCTGTTTTTCGTACTGATCAAAAACCTTTAATGATTGAACAGCTGCCATCCCTAATGCCGCAATACCAGCCCCAAAACCAGCAAGAGCCAAGTTACCGGTAGTAAATAGGCTATTCATGACCGAAATTCTGCTTGCTACACCACCTAAAGGGCCGTCAATAGCTGCTGTTCCTTGAGCGACTCCTTTTAGTGACTTCGCGAACTTTTCATTGGTTTTTATTGATTTTCCAAATTCAGCACGATGGTTTTTAGTGTTGCCACGAAGTTCTACGTCATAACGTTTGGTCATTTATTCAGATCCAAATAATTTGTATAATTCTTCTACTGACTTTTGCCTTTGCTGCGTTTTTTCTACAGCGGTTAGCATAAAGTCTTGAATTTCATAATCAGGTTTATTTTTAGGCCTAAAGTAATTGGCTACTTGCGTACAAAGTATTGCTAAATGCACCTCTTCGGCTTTAGCGCCAAAAGGCTCCAACATGGCAAACTTTTGCCAAGCAACAAAGTCACTTGCTAGCATGTTGTTAAGCATATGATTGACATTTTCAGCCCCTATTTTTAAAGCCAACCGATGGGCAAAGCGTTTACACGGTTGGCCTAAGAGGGGTTTTCTTCAATCTCTTCTGCTGTTGGGGGGATAACATCCAGTTCAGCCTCTTGTGTTTGCTCATGTTCGGCAGCAATAAATGAAGGGGCTATCCAAGGGATATCAGACAAAACGGCAATGGCCTCTAGCGCGGGTTCAATTCTTGAATAAGGTAATGTACCCAACCACAGCAAGTCGCTTTGATTATTCCAATCAAGCGGAATACGACCTGATTTTGTTCGTGCCGACATGGCGAGTGCCATGTAACGTAGACCGATAATTTGATGCCCTTGCATATCGGGCTCTGCGTTGCTTAATCTGATTTTTGAGAGCAAATCGACTAGCACCGCATAGTCATTAGCACCAATTTCAACCAACACCCACTTGCCAAATTTTTCACTGGCCTGTGGGCGCTGCTTAAAGTTAGGGTCTTTGGGCCAGCGTAAACTCGCTAGCCATTGCTTTACTACCTTGACCATTAGGTTAATGTGCCTGAAGTTGGTACACCGTCAACTTTTAGCCCGATAACGCGATCAATATGTTCGCCTCTCGGTAAAGGACGACCTACTTTAGTTACCAAACAGCGGAATGACTCCGTTTTGCTAATAGGCGCAGGGAATTGCAGTTGTAAGTGCTCTTTTACGCTATTGTCTAAAGAGTCTTCAATGGCATCAACGTCTGTTTGACCCGCTTTATAGCGAACGGTAATTGAATACTCACCACCATCTTTCATGCCATAGTCATACTCTTTATAGTCATGGCTAGAGCCATATGTGGTGTTTTCTACCGTTTCGGCGGTTTTTTCACCGGGTTCAATGTTGATAATGTCAGCAATGGCAGTACCATAAGTAGAACCACTGTCATTTGATCGGTGTAATGTGACCGTTTTGCCTAACATAAATTAATCCTCGTCGTTGTAAATTACGTTAAAAAATAAAGTAAGAGTTCCGTCAAAAGACTCTGGATCTCTGTCGTACTGAAAGCCTGTTCGCTCTATTAGATCGACCAAGCCTGACAATGTGTTATCCGCTCTAATCGCTGCTTCAACTTGGTTACCTAAGCCATCTAAAAAGGCATCAATATTGCCTGATTGACTCGCAGTTATTTCAACTGCTAAGCGTGCCTCTGTGTCAGGGTTATCGTCGTGGTCGCGACTTGTTTCACCATTTTCAAAGTAAACGCTGGAGCAGGGCAGTTCCTCTTGAAATAATTGTGAGGGACGGTAATCGAAACTGGATGTAAAAAAGCCCGCTATCAATTGCTTGATGCGGGCTCTGATTTGTTGTCTGGTTGCCATAATTAATAGCGGTTTATTCGCTTCTCTAGTTGTTTATTGCAGGCTTGAGCTATTGCCAGCAGTTGCGCTGGGTTTGCTCGAAAGCCGTCTAAAATTAAATTGGGTAGCTTTTCCCAACTACTGACAAAATCTTCATCTTTTAGCGGGTGCATTCGGGTTATGCGCCCGTCTTCAATTTCCATCATTACCCGTTCGTAGAACAGTGGACCATAACTGCATTTTTCTGGTGGCAGTGTTTCGGGTAATTGTTGCTGTTGCATTTGATCAAATGCGCGGATTACCTGTAAATGAAATTTAGGGCTGATCCACATGGCATAGGCGTAAACCAGTTCTTTGCATACCCAAGTGCCTTGCTGTGATCCACCTTTTATGACTTTACAGCCGATCACCACATCTGGTGATCGCTCTATTTCTTCAATTAGTTCTTGAGCTTGTTCTAATCGAATAAATCTAAAAGGAGCGTTTTTCTTATCGCTACCTGATGCTTTATGTAAGTCATTAAGAGAATATAGCCCGTCACGTTGACGGATTTCTTTTGAAATAATCGTTAAGTTAGTCATAGCAAGTTCCTGTAGTGTTAATTAGTCAACGCCACAGTCGCCAAGCTATGGTGATGACACAAGCAGGGTTGGCGAACCGGTACACCACAGGGAAACCGGCAGATCCGAAGATCTCCCCACCCGTGCCACCATAACGTAGGTACACGGATGCACGGACACAAAAAAACACGCATAAAGTAGAGGCGTGTTGTGTCCTCTGTGATGTGTAGTTCGAGTCGCCAAACCCGACAACCGATTTTGCGGTTGCCTATTCAGTGTCACCGATTATGCGTTATTTTGCAATATTCTTTATTATTCTTTGAGATTTTAAGGTTTACTTTGTATTTTGTAGCTTTTGCGCTACAATAATTATTATGAAATACGAGATTAGACGAACCGACACCTTTGTTAAGTGGATGTCAAAGTTAAAAGACCGACAAGCAATTAGTGCGATTGAGCGCCGTATTATTAGAGCAGGTCTTGGTAATTTAGGTGATGTAAAGTCGGTTGGTGATGAAGTTTTGGAAATGCGCTTGTTTGTTTCCAAAGGTTACCGAGTTTATTTCACCATTCGTAATGGTCAGTTAATTTTATTGCTTAATGGCGGTCATAAAGGTAGCCAGCAAGACGACATTAACAAGGCCAAAGACATTTTAAACAATTTGGAGGATTGATCATGGGCGAAAAAACACACCCTTACAACCCTTTTGATTTCATTGAAACTCAAGAAGAAATCAACGACTTTATGCTTGATTGCTTTAACGACGAAGACCCTCGCGTTTTTGTTGAAGCACTTGGCTTTTTGGTTAAAAAACATGGTGTAAGCGATGTTGCTGAAGCAACGGGGCTTAACCGTGAAAATTTGTATCGCACGTTGAGCGGTAAATCTAGCCCTAAGTGGGATACGGTACATAAGTTAATGAAGTGCCTTAATTTAAACCTTGGCACTAAGGCGTTTGCTTAGTCTACCTACGGGATTTTCCCGTATGTAGGTTTATGCCTTGGTATTCCGTTTTTACTAGGTCTTTTTTCATTATGGTTATTTCATTAGTTTATCAAATCGTTTACTCATTTCTTTGTATAGCTCTACTCGATAATCACCATTGATAAAGTTTTTCAAACTTGCATCGAGTGCTTTTTTGAACTCACGGTAAATTAATGGTTTGCCTAACTGTGCAGCGGTTAACGGGTAGCGTTTCTTGGTTTTTCGCTTAACACCAATAGGGCGGTTGCCATTTGGTGATTGAATAACGAAAGCTTCATCCCATTCGTAAGGGCCTAGCTTTAATCCTGTGCCGGTATTTTTTGCCCCTGCTGAAATGGCGTTTAGGGCTTTTGTTTTGGCGCCCACTCTAATACTTAGGTTATTAGGTTTGGCTCTTCGGTATTTTGAAAAACGACTTTTTACTGCTTTTTGTGTAATACCTATCGCCTCGGCTGATGCTTTTGCTGACTGCTTACGAATGATAGTAATGCCACGGTTGAGCACTGACTGAACTGCACGGTCACTTTCTCGAGTGCGTAGGGTATTTAAGTTGCGGTTAAAGCGTTTGATTTCACGCTCGAATTCTTTTGAATTTACGCTAATTGATGACATTAATTGGCACTCAAAATAATATGCGTTACTGCACCTTGCTTGCGCTGGGTAACATATTTGTATAACTGCCCTGCAATGGTAACCGTGTCGTTTCGTTGCAGTGAAATACTTGGTGGCAAAGCAGTTATAAAAATATGCTGGTTAGTGTCTAAATCAGCCCATTGATAAGCATTGGCATCAAGAAAGCCGACGACCTCAGTACCTTTAATAGTTGCGACATCATTAAAGTCAGCAAAAAATACGTTTTGTAAGTCTGCATTGAGGTCATCGGAAAGGTTCATCTATTCTTCGCCTTCTTTACCAAACGCTGCATCTAATTCAGCGTCTTCGTCTGATTTTTCTTTAATTGTTTTAGTTGCTTTTGTGTCAACAATTGCACCTTTGCTAGCAGTTACTAGCTCTTTTGCTAAAGATTCACGAATAGCAATAACGACAGGTTTTTTAGCATCTTTAGCTGGGTAAATGCTTTCACCATTAATACGAATGCCGCGATCTACACGAAAATTTACTTTTTTGACTTGTGCCATGAGTTTTCCTTGATTAATTAATTTAAAAAAAGCGCCAGTTTAGGCGCTTTATTCATTGGTTTAATAGATTAACTGCCGTAGCTAAACGCTTGAGCATGACGAACGGCTACATCAACGTCTTGGAATAAACGCATGACTAAGCCACCTGATTTAACTTTTGTTGCTCGGTCTGGTACAACATCTAATGCACCCCACATACCAAACATGAGTTGAGAGAAATCACCAAACAACATGGTGTTAGCATCCATTTGAGTGCCTACAACAGCTTGATAACCATTTACACGATTGTCTTCACCCCACAGGAATTTAGCTGTGCCTGCTGCTTTTTCCGTGGTTTTTAACGTGCCACGCATACTTGGGCGCATTAAGTAGGCCATGGTTGCTGCATCGGCATTCGCCTCTGCTACATCTGTTTCAAATTCAACAACTTTAGCCCAATTAACACCACCAGTTAGATCAACTGCACCAATGCCTGCTGTATTGATGATGCCTGTTGGTTGGTTTGCTGCACCAGAACCTTTGATACCGGCAGAGTCTAGGGCTAATGCAAGACCTTGCATGATATCGTTACGTACTAATGCTTCAATGTCAGGCGTTGATTGAATCATCATGCGACGAGTCATAGGTACAGCGGTTGCCACCGTATGAGGTGACATTTGAACTGTAGAGAAGTTAAGATCTGAATCAGTAGCTTCTCCATCTTCACCAACCCAGTAGAAGGTTGCTGAACCTGCATGTTTTGGAATGTCTAAGTTGCCTACCAAACCATTCATGTATCGGGCGCCTAAACCACCAAGCATAGCTTTAGCGCGCAGGGCTTCTATGAATAGCTCACTGTGCAACTCTGTTGCAACCAATTCTGCACCTTTGCCAGCGGTGCCTGCTGCTTGTTGGCGCATGAGCATTTGACGCTCAAGGTTTTGGCGAATACCAAATCCCAGTGCTTCTGGGCTCACATAACAACCGTCAGGATCTTTGCCTGTACGCTCAGCAATTGCATTAGATAATTCGCGCTCTAAGCCTGCTTGCTTAAAGTTACCTGTTGCAACTGCGCGGAATAACTTAATTACGCTGTAGCGTTGCAGGTCTTTAGATTCAACGCCAAGGTCAAATACTGTTGACTCTGCATCTGGTGCAGTACGTTTGTTTTGAAGCTCTCGCAATAGTGCATTATTAAAGTCTTCAAAGGATTTACCTTCACGAATATGATCATTGGCTAGCGTTTCAGCACCATACTGTTTACCTGTTTCAGCGATACGTTGAGCATCGTTGAGCGCAGTATTAACAGCTGTGGCTGCTGGTGTTGGTTGAGCTGTTCGAGTTTGAACGGCTGGTTGTTCCGGTGCTTGACGCTGTTCATCTGCTGCCGGGGTAGTTTCTTCTTGGATTACTTGTTCATCCATTGTAGTTGCCTCTCTGATGTTGACAGTATTGCTTGATTGATCTGAACGACCCACCCCGACAGTGGGGTCGGCTGGTACAGAAACGGAAGATATTTCCATTGGTTGCCAGCGTGTAACACGGTAATGCTCTGTGTCACCTTCACGCTTGGTTAAGCTGGCTTCAATGATGCGGTAACCCACGCTTATATTGGTGCGGATGCTGTCTTGCATATCAAGCAGCAGTTGTTCTCCTAGTGGGTTTCTTGATAGTTTTATTTCGGCGTAACCTCTGCCATTTTCTAACCAGGCTTTGGTTATCACACCTCGTTGGTCTTGCCAGTTATGGTCACAAAGAAATGGACCATTTTGCTCAATGCGAGATAGGTCTACTTCACCTTCGTTATGGCCAAGTGTTTCTACCCAGCCCCAGCGTTCTACTTCGAACTCGCTTGAGAAAGAAATAGTGACTGTGCGCTCTTCAACATTAATGCTGTCTTGCTCTACTTCTGCAAATCTGTAGGCAATAGGGCACTGACCGCCGACAAGCATGTCGCGGGTAATTTGGTTTTCGTTCATATTATTCCTCGGCTTCTTTTGAAGGGGTTTCAGCAGGCTTTAACGTTGTGCCTTTGACTAAGCCGATTGACTGAGCCAACTGAATGTTGTCTCCCATCAGCTCTAAGAAATTGTTCCAACCTTCTGCCAGTTCTTGAGGATCAACGCCTTTGTCCTGAAGCACTTCCATTGGGTTAACGGTGAAGTTTTTGTAACTTTCGGTAATGGCTTGTTCGTCTTTTAATGGGTCTACCCATTGCCAGCGGCGACCAGCAAAGTTGTAGTTGTTAGCGCGTTCCAAATCAAACGCTTGAAGACCTTTGATTTGATTCCGTAATAGGGCGTTTCTTAACCAGCGCTCGTATATGACATTTTTTATTTGACTGATGTACCAGCCTTGCATTCTTTTCCAGTGCTCTCTGTCTTCGATAACGGCTTGACGAAGTGTGGACCAGCTGACTCCTTCAAAGTCATTTGCAAGAACGTTATAGTTCGCATCAACACCACTAGCAGCACCACGTAAGATTGCCTTTTGAAAGTCACCTGTAGAGTCGTCTGGCATATTAAAGCGACTTTCTCTTGCTTTAAATCCATCAGGTACAACATTGCTTTTACCTGGCTCTAACTCTTGAATAAACTCACCGTTATCCCAATTTTCATCGTCTTCTGGTGGTGGTTGATCAGGGTCACGTTCATAAATAAGCATGTTACTAGCACCTACTCTTGCGCTGACTAGTGTTGCTTCTCTAAAACCACGAATATCATGCATATCTAATAGTGCAGCATGAGCCCAAGGTACTCCGCGAGTCTGACCAGGTCGCCACATAGGGAAGGGCAAAATAATTTCATCTGCTGGAATGCGAATATAACGCCGACCACCGGCTGACCATGTATATTCCCCAGGGTGGCTGGTAAGAAGGTGATAGGCTATATGTCTACCAAAACCATCTTGCTCAACCCCCATCTTTATTTTGTTACCGTTGGACAAGTCTTTGTATAAGCTGATGTCGAGTAAATCTGCTTCGATAAGTTGAAATGCGTACCCAAATTTATTGGGAGCATTATCAATATGACGGATAATCATATCTCCGTCTTGGCTAACAGTTTTGGCAATAAGTTGGTCGGCTTCAATCATGTTCATGCGACCTGATATTTCACAAAAACCTTTTCGACAAAATTCTTTAAATGCTACTTCAACTGCTTTATTCGCGTCTTTGTCTAAGTCTCCTTTGCTATCACGTATTTGAGATTGCAAGCGAAACCCTTTGTCACCAACGATATGTGTTTGAACCATACCGAAGTATTTTTTTATATAGCCAACATCTTCACCTGCTGAACGACTCGCAGCGCGCAAGCGTTCAACGTCTCGACGCAATGTTTCATCGACGCTTAGACCAAAACCAATAGGGCTTTTGAATAATCGGTCAGATTTAGAGGCAGCATAACGCTTTTGTGCGGCTATTTGCTGTGGTGAGAGTTTTCGTTCTTCATGCTCGGGCAGGTCAATGTTACGGATTTCAGGATCTACTCTCTCTGTAGGCTCATTGCTACCAAAAATCTTTTGCCAAATACTCATGTTTATCTACCGAAATCTAATGGAGCTGCGACGAACAGCTTCGCCACGAGCCACTTTTTCATTGTGAACTCTCCACGCATAATCATTTTCAAGCTTTTTGAGCGTTTCAAATGGAATCCGTGAAAGGCTTCGCCCTTCAATGGTGTAGTTCTCATGATCTGTTAATACTCTGCCTTCAAGTCTCTTTCTTATTGAGGTAAGCATTTTTTCATTGTGTGAAAGTACTGTGGTAGTTTCACTAGTGAAGGGGTTTGCCTTAACTTCAATACGACCTTCTGCTATCTGAAATTTTTCACCTTCTGATGTTTCAATTAAAAACCAATGGTAGTGATCTGCATTCAATGCAGCACTTTCTGCACTGTTAATAGCAACAATAATTTCACCCATTAGATAGGTTGCTGGAATTGTATGTTTGTGCTGCTCAGACATCAGAATGTATTCGTATATAGCCGTTTCGCTACCTGTATAATCACGACTCCAAATGACTTTAGTGCCTGAAATAAAACTTTTAGGTTCTGACATAATTAATGACCTGAAATAAAACCAGAACTGCGACCGCTACGCCTTGCTGAACGCTTCGGTTTTGTAGGTTTTTTAGTTGTTTCTTGCTCGCTTTCTTGCGTTGATTGTGCAAATAAATCGACTTGAGAAAGCCTTTGCTCAAGAGAATCCCAATCTTTAGGTTTCTTTGTATGAATTTTTACAGCCATTGCTGCATGTAGTGCGTAGACTTCACAGTCTAGCGCTTCATTCCTGCGGCCTGACTTTACTTGCCACACTCTAGCCCCACGTAGATTTCTTGAAGGAGCCTTGATTTCTGCTGTGACTTGTTCCCAGTAATCAACTCTAGCTTCTTGGTAGCTGTGCATATAAGCACTGGTGCCATTCAAGCGCTTAGAAATAAGGTCTTTGGCTTTATGTGTACCAACCATGTACACCTGAACACCGTGCTTATCAGCTTTCGTAGCTTTGCGAGCATTATTGTGATCAAGCTTTTGAGGTAAGCGAAAAATTTCTCGTTTACCATTATCATGGCTGTCACCTTTACCTGCCATAATTAACAATTTTCGATGTTTAGCACTTCTTGTCCTAACCCAGTGGTAAACAGCGTGGTTTGTTGAGCCATCCGACGAGTCAATGGTGATAGAGCTCAGGTTTATTCTGCTGAAAACTTCATGTTGAAACCCATCAAACAAAATGCCATCGAGTTCATTCCATACGGGGTCGTTTTTATCTGCCGTATCACCGGCTATTTCTCTCCATAACAACAACCAGCTTTCTTCGTTACGCCCGAATGCTCTAATTATTATGGCTAGCCGGTCATGCTGAACATCTACTCCTGCGGTGATAATCATGCCGCCTCGAGGGCAAACTAGCTCTGGATAGTCCTCCGCTTTTGCTTGCAGTTCCTCGTGGTTCAATGAATCCTTATCTTTGTACTCGTAAGGTTTACCCAGCTTGGAGTTTTGAAAAACAATGCGTCCGTTTTCATCACCTAAACCTGCTTCATGCTCTGCTTCTAAATAGTCTCGGACTATGCTTGCTATTGATGAACCAGGTATACAGACATATAGTTCTGATAGGTCTTTGAAAGTTTCAACCACTCCATCATTTTCAACTGTTGCAACCCATCCGCAGAATGGGTCACCAGCTTCTTGAGCATCTTTGCAAGTGTTGAATATATTTTGTTGCCTTTGCCAATCAGACCATGCGGAACCGCAATGGGGGCAAGCGTAAATAGCTGATTCGGGAACATGCCTTCCAAAGATTGGATGTAATGGGCCATCGTCTTTTTCTAACCAACTAACATTTTCCCAATCTAAAACGTGTGACTCGCCACAGTCATGGCAAGTTACAGGTAAAATTCTTTGACTACCTAAATTAACGTAATGTTCTACTTTAGATAATCCAGCGACACTTGGTGTGCCACCTAAGATGAACTTTCGCTTTCTAAATCGTTTAATACGTTCTCGCGCAAGTCTAATTGCATCACCTTGATCACCAACACTATCGTTTGTGTCGTCTGGTTCTTCTACTACAACCACTGGTGATGGTGTTGATTTGACGTTAGATACTGAATTTGAGCCAAATACTTTTAAAGAACCGCCAGGAAAGTTCTTTTTATTACTTCTATTTCCCGATTTTCTGCTAGTTGAAACGTCAACTTTTCTTGCTAATTCTGGTGTAGCATTAACACATGGAGTGAATTTCTCTTCCATGAAGTCGATTGCTTTGGCATCTTTGGGAAATAAACCAAGCATTCGACTTGGTTCTATACAAATATTCTTAGATAGCCAACCGCAAAGTAACATTGTCCAGCCAATTTGAGCTGCTTTAGTTAACCCTATAAATTCGACTTTCTCATTATCGAAAGCATGCATGACTCCCCAAAAGTAGGGGACGAAATCTGCGTTGTATAAACCTGAAAAGTCAGAGTCTTCAGCAGGTAGCCTAAAATAAGTTTCCAGCCACTCTTTGGTTGGCAGTCGCTCGACAGGAAGCCAACCCTCAGAAACGGAAATAATTAAATCATTAAGATTGGATTCGGTAATTTCCAATAGTTCTGCTGGTAGCGTCAACGATTCCGCTAATTGGTTCACGGTCAATTGATACTCCATGCTTGTCCTCAATTAAGGCGATAACCTTTTCAATTGAGTTTTCATACTCAGACTTAGCTACAGTCACCCACTGATCCATAGCTTCACGAACCTGCTCAAGATCTAAAATTAATTGATGCTCTTTGAACAAGTCTAATTCTTTCATTTGCGCGCTAGCGAGGGCTTCGCGCGTTTTTGCCATATCTAATTGATGACGAGTCTCTGTAGGAGAACGACCAGCCGCTTTCTCCCTTAGATCGCGAATGTATGCAACTCTAATTTCATCTAAAGAATTGACTTTGTGATCAAGACCCAAGCGCTTAAGTACATCGCGAAGTTGGCGATCAGATAAGTCCAAATACTTGGCAATCTCAACTTGGTTCAATTTAGTAATTCCTCTACAGCCCTTTAAAAATCGGAACCCCCTTATAGGAGTTTATATCTGTTAAAAAATCGCGAGTTTCGCTTCGTATACAGGAATGTTGCCAAAGGACCCGCTGTTTATTGATCGGCTGACCAGTCTCTTAGCTTTTGCTTATCAAAATTGCACGCTTTGATAGACTGATAGAGCTTGCCAATCAACAGCACTAAGTCTTGGTTGGTATTCACAACCACGGTAGGCAATGTGCAGTCCTGCATGAGCTGTTGTGGTGGCTGTACTTTCTGTATCTGTACCACGGTCACTGTCTTGATCTCTGGCGTTGTTGAGCAACCTAATAACAGCAACGGGAACAGGCTCATCAGCCCAGCTTTTAACTTGTTCATCGGTATGTTCCAGTTCAGTAAGGTTAAGCTCAAACTGAGTGAGTTGATCACGCAGTTCAGCAATCTTAGTAAGACGCTGAGCGGCTAATACTTCTCTGCTCTGAATCTCAAGCAAGGCGGCTTGAGTAGCATGGTTAGCCTGCTCAACACTCACGGTTAGTGAAGTAATCTCAGCCTGCTTAGCCATAAGCTGCTGAGCTTTGTTGTCAATTTCTAACTGTTGTTGCTCAATCTGATTATTAAGGCTAGACACATACAGCCAAGCACCACCAACGACAACAGCACCAACAAGGTACTTAGTTGCCGGTGCTGACCATAAGCCAGTGAAACCGCTTAATGTGCTGAACATAGTTAATAGTCTCTTTGCTGTGATAACCAGTAACCTCAGGTAAGCAGTCGATTATTGGCTGGTAATACACCGCACCATTGCACTTAACCTGAGATTTAAGAATGTTTCCGAAACCCGCATTGTATGAAGCCAATGCCAGTTTATAGCGTTCCCGCTGAGGTCGTGGGCTACTCCATCCCTTATTGAGTCGCTTCATGTATAAAGCCGCTGCTCTGATAGAGTGAGCTGGTAACCACGGGTTTTGTAACTTAGAGTGTCTCTCTGTCATTTCACGCCAAGTGTTTGGCATGAACTGGCACAACCCTTGTGCGCCGACTGGAGATACCGCTAATGGTTTAAGTCTGCTTTCCTGATAACACTGAGCCTTGAGTAATCGCCAGTCAGTACCAACCGGCAAATGAATAGCTGCTCGCTTAAACTCTTTGTCGTACTTATCAGGAAAGAGCGAGGCCGACCAAGATACACACGGCAACAAAACGCAAGCCGTAGTAAACAGCTTTCGCCATGTCTTCTGCATCATTAATCCACTCTCTAAAAGGGGCTACACCTAAAATGCGGTCAAACCACATCAAGGCAAAGCGAACACCAACCAAGGCAAATAAAGCCACGGTTAGCTTAAAAATCAATTCAATTGCTACAGCTTCAAGACCAAACATAATTAATTTAAATCCTGATGGTTGTTAATTCGTCGGTTTAGGTTATTCATTGCCGTAACTAAGCTTGGTAAAGACTGATCAAGGCTTTTTAGGTTTGACTGTAAAGAAGTTAACTGAGCTTCGACTCGTTCCATACGGTCATTGATGCTATCTAGCCTTAGGTTAATATGCTTATCCAGATCATCTTTACGCAAGTAATGTGACTTAACTTCTTCCCTAAACTCAGAAGTTCTTGTTTTCTCATTGTTATGCTGTTGCCATAGGTTATCTAAACTGCCTCTAACTCCTTTAATAACAAAGCCAGCGATAGTAGCTGCTAGGATGCAAAACGAAATTGCAGCCATAAGTAATTCGACAGACATTAAAACCTCAAAAATAAAAACCCGCTAAGCCGAAGCTGTAGCGGGTCACAACAGGAAGAAAACAAATGTTTAAAAACTTATGAAGCACAAACAAAAAAGCCCAAGGCGTTAACCTCGGGCTTTTGAGTGTAGCTTTGCTAAGCTTACGTGAAATACTGTACTTTTTGTCTGTACAAAGATCAAGTAGTTTAAGCTGCTTTTTTAATTTCAGCATCATAAAGCCCACGAGCCACCCAGCTAACCGCTGCATCAAGCAATGGACCTACCTTAGCTTTGTTAACATCAATCATTACTGCAATTTGGCGATACGATTTACCGTGAATGAAAAACAACTTGGCAGTCTCGTAAGCTTTAGCGTCATAAAATTTCAAACCGCTAATAACACTATCTAAGTGCTGAGCGTAATCATCAGTGATATCTAGCGCATTGCCTAAAACATCTAATTTCACTTCATCTGAGCCTGCTGAGGTGTAACCAGGTAAATACTGAGGTCTGCCCCATAAGCCCCACTGAGCCAAATCATTTTGTGAGCGATTTTCTAGCTCTGACTGCATGTCAACTCCTTACTGTGCTTCGTTATGTGTAACAAGGCAAAGCATGCGTTTGAACTCTCTACACTCATTAGCTGTTCGCTCGGTTCTCATTAGTAGGATGGGATCTTTAATAACAAGTATCTCATGCTCCTTTAAGATGCTCTCAATAACAGGGTAGCTAATCTCGGTAAGTTCAACTGAACCAATCTGGTGTAATTGAGCGACAAACAGTTTTATATCAACATCATCCCAACTGTTACTTCTTAACCAAAGTTCAAAGTAGTCAAACAAATCTGATGTGGTGGCACACATACAGCGGATAGCTAACTTACCCATTTGCCACTGCTGCAAGAATCGCTGTATTACCTTGGTTTCTTCTGTATTCGATTGTTGAGTCATTATTTCCCCTATTTTTTTGGTATTTCTTGCTATGACGCTTCTCTTTGATTTTATTTTTATTGTCATAAGATGCGTCATAACTAAATATTCTTATATTTCATAGGTATACATATATCTATGACACTTATGACACTTATGACGCTTATTTTAGGTCGCATACATGTGCGCGCGTGTATGTGTGCGCATATATATACGCGGGAATATAGCGTCATAAGCGTCATAGCCCTTTAAAAATGGGCGATAAAGCGTCATAAGATGCGTCATAAGATGCGTCATAAGCGTCATAACTATTCCTCTACTATGTGCTTATCAAACTGCCTGCATGATTGCTCAACCTGCTTTCTAAAGTCGGCTTCACCGTATTTATTCACCATATCCGGCGTTAAAAACACTCTCACAGTCTTTGGTTGGCTATTGGTATATGGATAGTTCATATTGAGCCTGTGAGGCGTCATACATCGTTGCAGTTCGCTACTGAAATACCGCTGGGTTCGCTTGAACTCGCCATTTTTTTCACACCAACGACAAAAATGTTTATAAATCTTTGCCGATGTTGCTGTGACATAAGGTATGTCCAATTCGCCGTCTTTCCATAGTCGATGAAAATAAGCAGGTGAGGGCATACTGGCATCAATCAACCCTTGTTTTTCATAGTTCAATGGTGGTTTGGTATGTGCGTCAAAGTCACCAAGCTCGATATTTAGCATATAGTGCATAAAGCAACTAATGCCATCAGCCTCAATTTCCTCAACCAGCGCATCGAAGTATGGTTTCCCAGCCACTTGATCACCATACAGCACTAAATAACGCCTATCACCTTCGTCCAATTCTTGTGGAACAGTAGAGTTAGAATTAAACACAATGTTCATATGGTTTGATTCTTCGTGCTCAGGCAAGTTCTTCTCATTGATCCTGAACGTTTTACCTGAGATAAGCTGCTTTAGCATACCTTTGTGATGGTTACGTTCCTGACGACTTACCACTTCCTCAGCTACCACAAACGACTTAGCACTTTTCCAACCAGTAAACTGGCTTTCTAATTGAGACTGCCCAATGGTTGCACCATGTTTGCCGTAAATGGGTTTTACGACTTCCTCCCAAATGATAGATTTACCCGTGCCCTCGGCGCCAAACATTACAATAGACGAAGCCATTTTAGCCCCCGGATATTGCAAAGGATACGCTATCCATTTAAGTAAAAAATCATATTCTTTATCACGGCCACGACACATAAACTTAAGGTGTTGCAATATTTTTTCGCAACCATCTTTGCCTTTTTCATTAGGCTCAATGGCAAAACCCTCAAACAAATTAACCTTATCATCACCCAAGTCTTTACCAGGTTCGTAGGCGATACCCATCACTGTTTTGCGCTTAGGGCTCTCACTCCAAAGTTTAAATTTGTCATTGCCAACACCGTGTCGCAAATGAGACAACCGAATTTGAACCTTGTTTAAATTATCCCAGCAAGTATCAGTCCCCCAAACAAACCAAAAATGCTCGAGTAACGCCTCATGTGAATAACGGTTAGTATCATCATAAAGTGAACTTTCTTTTTCTGGCAGACGCCCAGCAGGGGGTGTGGGGGACTCTTCATTAGCAGAAGGTTGACCAATAACAGCTAAGAGTTGAGCTTTTACCGTATCAATACCAGCATTTATGTGTAAATCATTCCAATCATTAACCGCATTACCCATGCCTTACTCCTTGCACGTTTAACAGCTTCTTTGTTAAGCGGTCATTACAAGCAGCCGAAATAGCCAACAACTGCTCAGGAGAAATGCGCATAACATGCCTGATAACATCGGGTAGTTTGTCAAAATTAGTAATAAAGTCACTATCTTCTAACGTTTTGGTATAACCCACCTCTCCATCTTCAATCACCATGAGTAATCGCTGGTAGGCAAGCGGATTGGTTTTAGCGCCATCAAGCTTGGCTTGCATTTGGTTAAACGCATCAATGTACGCTTCTTTCACCATTGCCGCTTTTTTACCCGTAAAGCCCATGACTAAAAAGATAAAACCGTCTTTGGTCATTTTGTAAGCCGGGCGTTTTTCACCTTTTTGGTCGGTATATTCAACGGGCTGAAAATTCAGCCGGTTAAATTCATCTGAACATTCTAATGATTCTAGTTTTTGGATGATGTTCTTGTGTTGCTTACCAAATGCTTCGGCAACAAGGTTAGAAGTCGTCGTTGGCTCGCCATTTAAGGTAGCAAGTGCGTCAATGGGATTTTCTCTAAAGGAAATTGTATTAGGCATGATGGCCTCCTGAGTATGCAGTTTGGTATCTGCCACACAAGAGGGACTAATCTCAGTAGGGTGGCAGGCTGAACGGGTTAGTCCTACCGCACTCAGGGAACGGCCGATCCGAAGATCGCCCATCCAGCCCACCATAGAGCTGAATTTTACGACACAAAAAAACGCACATACAGATAGAGGCGCGTTTATGTCGCCTGAGAAAAACGGGGGACTAATCCCGACACCTGATTTTGCAGATGCCTTATTATCGTAGTGCAATGTTGGGTTTACTGTCAAGGCCGTCATCAAGCCGCCTTATCTGGTATAGCAGAAAAGTCAGGAGCAGCAACTAAACCGCCAACAGCAGCAGCTGCTTCATTAGCTTTAGTTATACCAGGGTTACCTTTAGTGGTTGAATCATCGTCGGCACAAAAAATAAAATCCTTATCTGGTAGCTTTTGTTTTAACTGGCGAGCAACGCTAAGTAAATTACCCGCATCTAACGCTACCGCGCAAGGCCAGTCTGTAGCCATGTGAATAGTTGCGCCTGTTGCGTAACCCTCAGCTACGGCAAGAATGTTAGAACTAGCCGCTTTACCAATAAAATGAAAACAGCCAGACTTTCTACCGTGTTTTAAAAACAACTTAGTGCCAGTGCCGTTGATGATTTGAATGTTCCAAACCTTTTTATCAATGTCGATTAAAGGAATGGCAAGATCGCCACGCTTAACATGCAGAAAAGTAAAGTCGCGGTCTTGTTTTGGTGGTAAAGCATCAAAGAACGGTTTAATTTCTTTACCACCTGTGACTATCTCAGTAACAAAGTTAGGTTTAATTACCGCAATAAAAGCCGACTTAATGCCGTACACACCATAAGCATTAACCTTTTTCTCAGTTAAATACTCATTAGACTTTACCGAAATAGTGAATTGTTCTAATAACTGGCAGGCAAAGTCAGCGATCACCCCGTGCCACTGCTTGCGCTCGGCTTTAGCTTTCGCCTCTTGCTCTGCGCGTTCTTTAGCTCGCTTGGCTTGTTCTTGTTTGAACTGAGCTTTTTCCTCAGCCGTGTATTCTTTTTGCTCTGGCTTGTAGCCATTATCAATAGCGAGCTTGAATACCGTATTGATGGTGACACCACCACCAACTTGAATACTGTCTTTCCATGTTGTAGAAAAATTTTTACTGTCGTAAGACTCACCGCCTTTACTCCAGTGCTCGGCAACATCTCTACCACCATCACCGAACTCGTTTTTAACGCCCATAAGCACACGAACCCAATCATCACGGCTCATGTTAGGATCAACAAAACTTAGCGCGTCTTCGAGTTCTTCAAGCGTAGGGGGAGCTTGTTCATACTGCATTGTTGTTCTTCCTGTTGTTATTCTTTTGTCGAATAGTTTTAAGCTTGTTGCCCTGTATGTTCGGGTAAGTCTTTAATCCATGCTCGGGTGATATCAGCCGCACTATTGAGCTCAATATGACGCCCTTTTTGTGGATATAACTCTTCCATTAATTCAGCATTGTTACGCATCAGCTTTTGTTGTTGCTCAAGCCCCACTTGTAATGCTGCTTGTTTTTCTTCTTTAGTCATTAAACACCTTCTTTGATTGTTAGGCGCTTCCTTAAATTGGTATGCTGAACTTGCATGAAAAAACAAACCAAAATAAGGAAGCTAAAACTTTGACACCGAATCAAATCGCCATAGAGTGGATGGATGACGCTAACAATATTTCGCAAGAGCTTTCCAAAACCTTAATGATTGTCTCTGCTACTTTGTTAGTGTTTTCTACAGCCATTCCATCACACCCCGCAATCGACACTAGCAATCCCCAGTGGATGTATCGCATCCCGTGGATTCTGATACTGTTGAGCTTGATGTTTGGGATACTTTTTCACTTATTGAAGAACCACAGACTTCGCACACATGCTGCGGCTCTTTTGTCAGGACACGAATTTTCATTCCGTTCGGGATTGAATATCGGGAGTCCGCCTTATAAGAGCGAAAAGCTCTGTATCGTTTTACAACCGCTACTTTTACTAATCGGATTAACCACAACAGGGGTTTTAGTACTTTGGTAGCCACACCATCACGTGGCTTGGTTGTTTGCTGAGCCGTTTTTTCTTCTTTAGTCATTAAACACCTGTATAAAAACACATAAACCTTGTGTGATTACCCAATAATGTTGAGGCGGTTAAAGTAACCATGCACAACAACAGGGATCACATAATGAAAATAAATCAGTTAAGCCGCTTTCTTAACGGGCGGGTATATATCAGGACGCAACGAAGAACGATCTATCCCCAACGAGTCTTCAATTTGAATGACACGCATCACAGGAATTTTCTTGTCTTTCCACTTACCAACGGCTTGTTCTGTGATACCAAGCTTTTCAGCAAGCTGTTTTTGAGTGCCGCCTGCTGCTTCAACACATCTTTTAAATTCTGGTGACATATAAACCTCCGATTTACATAGATGGTAAACCAATGATTTATTCAAAGTAAACAAAAAAAGAAATAAAATAGTAAACTTCTGGTTTATGGTGTTGATATGATAGAAAATTCTGTAACAGGCCGACTAAGGCAAGCAATGAAAGAGCAGGGAGTCACTCAAGCTGAACTAGCTAGAGCAGCTGGTGTCACTCCGCAAGCCGCTGGTAGATGGTTTAAAACCAACTCTATTAGTAAAGACTCTCTTAGTGCCTGCGCTAAAAGATTAAACGTGTCTCTTAATTGGCTTATTAGCGGAGAGTCTGAAAATGTAGTTCCCTTAGGACAAGGTAGCAATAAAGAAACTAATGCTGAATATATTGGCGCAATTGACCCGTGGGACAGTAAGACCCCATTAGATAACGATGAAGTAGAAGTACCATTTTATATGGAAGTAGAATTATCAGCGGGTAACGGCTCTGCCGTTCAGCTTGAAAACAATGGCTTTAAATTAAGATTTTCAAAAGCCACCCTTAGAAGGCAAGGGGTTGAAGTGGCGCATGCTGCTTGTGTACGTGTTACAGGAAATTCAATGGAACCTGTCATTCCTGACGGAGCAACTGTTGGCATAGATACCAGTAAAACCACTATTAAAGACGGCGATATGTACGCCATTGACTGGGATGGAGCGCTTTTTGTGAAAATTCTTAACCGCAGACCTGGTGGAAATTTAAGGATCAGAAGCTTTAACTCAGATGAATACCCCGACGAAAACTTAACTGCCGATGAAGCCAAGACCGTCAGGGTAATTGGTAGAGTTTTTTGGTATTCCGTTTTAAGGTAACCAATTACTATCAATTAATATTATCTATTGCCTTTAGCATTGCCGATATTTGGTACTTAGGGACTTCTATTACAGCTTTTTGCTTTCCGTAAGCTTGTATTTCAAAACCATCTTTATTTTTTCTTACATAACTTAAAGGTACTGTAATACCAACAGTCTCGTAAACCATACAACCTAAGCTACTGCCGCAGTTCCTAACGTCGGTATCTATTTTTACTAGCTTTCTCGCTTGGCCATCATCACTAATAGCTCTGTCAAAATGGGCCCAGTCAGCTAATGAAATTTCTTTGTAAATCTGGATTTCATTAGGCTTTTTGGAAAGTTCGCTATTACTCCACGCTCTCAACATGAGACTATTTGTATATTTCGTTTTAATAGTTGCAGTTTTAGCAAACTTATCTACTTCAATCTCTGCCGCAGCATCATATGGAGTTGCATTTTTGCTGCCATAGACGAACTGAAAATCTTTAAAAGTTACCTTTGAATTATCAGACTTTTTAAACACCCCTGATCTCTTTCCTGTTATATAGTTATAATTCACATGCCCAGAAAACCAAAAGGCATTACACGACTCAGTGATCACCATGCTTTTTATATTTGATTCAAATTCGGTGACATCATCATCAATTTCAATAACTTTGACATACGGGTTTTGATACGCAGATTCTTTAGGAGACAGTGTTCCCGTAAACTTAAATTTGCTTCCTATTAAAGGGGAGTAATGCTCCTTTCCATACCTATAATTTGAACTGTCATATGCTACGTCAAAATAGTTTGTTACGTACCTTGGTTCACCGACATATAAAAACTCTGGTCCCTCCAGATTTGAATAACTCTCAGGTGTACACCTATTTGAATCGAGCTTGGTTGATGCGTTAGGTGCGGTAGCTTGACAACCAGTTAAGGTAACAATGCCTGTTAATAGCAAGCTTAGACTTATAAGCTTCATATACTAATCCTTTTTATTAATTACTTATTGGTCACCTTTTAGCATACCTCATTTCAATTCATCTATTAATAAAATTCTTTTATATATCAACAATGTAAACCTTTAATTTACTTTTTATTCAAAATACTGTTGCAAACAAACCTAAACCTATGATTTACTATAAACCATAGATTTACTTTTGGGTTCACGGAATGCAAACAACCAGAACAACAACAGGTTATCAGTTAGAGGGTATTGAGGTAGATGCAAAACCTTACTCTCAGTTGCCTACCCAGCAAGCTAGAACGCTGCTGTTTGTTGCTCAGGGTTTGCCGCAAAAACGCATTGCTCAGGAAATGAGTGTAAAGGTTGGCACCGTCAAAAAATACTGTAGTGATTTGGGCTTTCGCTTTAATACTCACACCATGAGAGAAACCGTGCATCAGGCAATAAAGCAGGGCGTTTTACGCTACACCATGTGTGTTTTTTTATGCCTGCTGAGCGTTGCCAACCAAGATGTTGAGCGCAGTTATCGAACTATCCGGAATATCAGGACAGTTCGCACAGTAAGAGTGCGCCGGTTACGTGAATTGCAAAACGATTTATTAGCAGCCTAGGGCTCTTTATTTAGGAGAACGACAATGACCAAGGTGTTTTTACTACCCACAAAAAGCGGTAAGCAAAGCCAGCGTGTTCTGAGCGAAATTAAGGAAGCTTCAAAGGTAAGCCCCTTGTTGTTGGTGTTTCCTAAAGGTAGTTCGGTGGACAACCCACCACCAGAGCCACCACCAATGGCTGCATAAAGAACGAGTGTGCGTTTTCAGCAGGTTTTGGACAACGTGTAAACCATTAAAACCGCCAAGGAAACTCCGAATAGTCAACCTTGTTAAAAACTTATAAGTGCCACGCATCGGGCTTAAAAATGCCGATTGGCTGCTGTAAGTAGCTCACAACAACAGCAACAGGAAGAAAAACAATGATCAAGCATTTAAGAATACTGGCAATTTCATTGCTGAAAAGACGGGTGGCAAAGCTTAATGAAAAGCTCAGCAATAGCCACGCTGGTGAACAAGTTTATTTGTACGAGTCAGGCACTAAATATTGTGTATTGGCCTTGGTTGATACCAAAACTCACATGATACGTGCTCGATTTGGCGTTAATGCTCAAGCTAAGCGTGATCAATGTTTAGCAAAGGCTTTTCTAAACCTTATTGAAAATACCCGTGTCCCAAACGCTCTACCTCTGGCGGCATGAAAACCAAAACCCTTAAAGAAACTTTACAAGCACTGCTGGGCTTACTGCTCTTTATTGTGGTGCTTGGCATAACGGAAGGAATTTAACAATGGCGTTAATTTTATCAATTGGTCACTCCAATAAATACCAGCTCGTCAACATGAAAGATGCTCAGCACCTAATGGAAATTTTAGAACGTGCAACACCAGTAAAAGAGGTGGATTGAACGTACCGAGAACAGTTCCGTAAAGAGTTTGGCAAAAGCATCACTGTTGACGCTAACAGCTCCGACGAAATTGAAATTTCAATGTGCAATGGTGATCCCATTAGTGCAGAAGAATACCAGCAAGCGCTGGAAGAATTTAAAGCAGAAAAACAACAGGAAGCAGCTTAGCTAGCTGCCTCACTTTTTAACCACAACTTGAGGAAACAGTAATGACTGAAAAGCATATTACTCCTTTTAGCCAAACTTTGGCTTTCCTAGAAAAAGGTTGCCTTGACGCTGAGTTAACTGAGCAGTTAGCAGATGTGATCAAAGGTGTTCGTGACACTGGCAAGCAAGGCACAGTAACGCTACAGCTTAAAGTGTCTTTAATGAAAGGTACTGAGGACACGGTAACGCTGCAAAGCACTGTAAATAACAAGGTGCCACAACTAGACCGCGCTCAAACCATTATGTGGTCAACATATGACGGTGACCTTATCCGCAATGATCCAAGCCAACAATCTTTGGACCTAAAGACTGTTGAAACTTCAAACCAACCAGCCGAACTAAAAACCGCCGCTGGTCAAAACTAAGAGAACTTATCAATGAGTGAAAATAACGAATTAGAAACTCAATTTTTGAATGCTGCCGCTACGCATTTACACCAGGTAGATAACAGCGTTCCTTTTGTGGCTGTGCCTCGTGGTCATGCTTTGGAAAGCATCGAGCAGTTTTTAGAGCAGCCAACACGCATTCGTAAGGCGCTAAAAGTATTAACACCTGATTCATTCATCAAGTATTTCAATAAATTCTGTGATGATGACAGCTTGGTTGTGCTTAATGATGATAACCAGTCGATCACCGGCTTTTTAGATTACCACGCTGCCAATGCCCCTTCATGGTGTGATCACCAGGTGCAATATGCTTGCCCTAAATCTCGTGAGTGGGAAACATGGAACCGCTTTAACAAAAACAAATTCGACCAACTGGGCTTTGCTGAGTTTATTGAAGAAAACATTAAGGACTTTGCTGAACCTTCTGGTGGTGAGTTATTGGAGATTGCCACTAAATTTAGCGTGATCCGTACTGCTGTTTTTAACAGTGGCGTTAAATTGCAATCTGGCGAGTTTGAATTCCAGTTTAGCGAGCAAAACAACAGTAAAGGCACTGTTACCGTTCCTGAAAAAATTGCTATTGGCATTGCTCCTTTCCACAACGGTACTAAATACCGCATCGAAGCCCGACTACGTTACCGCTTACGCGAGGGCGAGTTGAAGATCTGGTACGAATTAATTGAACCAGAAAAAGTACTTGAAGACGCATTCAACGAAGTTAAAACCGTTATTCGTAATGGCATAGACAAAGTGTTGATGCTAGACGCTGCGGCTTAACTTACCAAGAGTAATTACTGACAGCTCATTCATTGAGTGGGCTGAATTGTAGTTATTAGCGGAGAGTCAAAATGGAAAATGAAACGGCTGTTTTTCTTAATTATTCAGAGCTTACCCAGCTTAACCGAATTTTTAACATTATTAGTGAAGACACGCTAAGAGCCAACTTATTCACCACTGCTGACATAGACGATATGTACTCAGTACTTGAGAAAGTGCGCGAGGCCAAAGAAGAACTGGAGCTTGAAGGTGCATAAACAATCAAAAATGGATTCGGTGCTTGAAGCTATTACCAATATTTTAATTGGTGCCGGTATTGCTTTAATGGCTCAGCTTATTTGGTTTCCGCTAATTGGCAAGCATTTCACCTTGTCAGAAAACCTAGCAACTACGGCATTTTTCACATTAGTAAGCTTTGCCCGTAGTTACGGTGTTCGTCGTGCCTTTAATGGTCGCAGTGTTTATCAATCAATAAAAGTTAAGTTAGGACAGTAATCAATGAGCAGTAACCCTTTAGCCATGCCAGTGGACGAAGCAATTGGATTGTTAATTGCCAGCTACAACCAAGAAACACACGAGTTTGATGAATTGGTTGAGCGCTTGGAAAAAATGGAAGCTGAGAACCTGCAACTAGCCGAAGTAATTAAAAAGTATGAACAAGATGCAACCACTGTTTTGGATAAAGCTGAAAAATCCGATCAACTGCTCGCGCAGGCTAATAGAGAACGTGACCAAGCGGTAAACAAAACCAAAGACCAAGATATTTTATTGCGTGGCTTTAAAGAGATTGGTGCAACACCTAAAAAGGTACGCGAGAAGATCAAAGGCTACCAAGACAGATTGGAAAAGCAAAGATTAGCGGCAGAACAGCACAAGCGTAATTTCAATGATGAACGTAAAACAACTGCTGCGCTACGCAAAGAAATTGCAGAGTTAACTAACCGCTTGGATGCTGCTGGTATTAACCAGGTTTACAGAGAAGATAACGACATAGTGCAAACCTATCCATACCATCTTGGCGGCATGATTGAAGGTTATGACCCAAGAATGACACCGCTGTTATATCTGCATCAAAGTGGTCGTGGTGGTCTGATTTTACTAAACGATGAAGACGAAGCCGAATTAGTTGAAACACCTAAAGGTGGTATTCGCCCTAAAAAAGCAACGCTTGAACATTGTGGTCAATGGTTACGCCGAGTAAAGGCAAACAACTGGGATGTTGAAAGGGCTGATCTTGAGTCTCTTTCTCATGGCAGCGAGTAAGGAACATATTGATGGAAGCATTAGCGAACCGTAGCCAGCAAGTTAACCAAACGAGCTTTAATGTTGAGCTTTATACCCCACCAGAAATATTAGCCGCTGCGCGTGGCGTGCTTGGCGTTATTGACCTTGATCCTGCTTCAAGTGAAGTGGCTAATCAACGAGTTAAAGCCAACCATATTTTTACCAAAGATGATGATGGCCTAGCCCAACAATGGTTTGGCAATGTATGGATGAACCACCCTTGGGGAGCAAGGGAAACCGCTTGTAAAAAGAACTGTAAGAAAAAGGTTTGCAAGGCGCGTGGTTATCACCTGCTCAAAGACTTTCCGGGCAATGCAGCGTGGATTAATAAGTTAGTACACGAATATCAAATTCAGTCTGTTCATCAAGCTTTGTGTATTACCTACGCCAGTACAGGTGAAGGTTGGTTTAAGCCGCTTAAAAATTTCCCTATCTGCTTTCTTGATGGCAGAACCAGCTTTTACACACCAGAAGGTGAAAAGCTGAATCAAAACACTAAAGGCTGTGCTGTTACTTACCTTGGTAGCAACGTAGAGGCTTTTATCAAACACTTTTCAGAACTTGGTGGTGTGATGCTGCCAGCAACAATAGGAACTCGATAATGAATGACGTAATGATTGATTTGGAAACACTAGGCAACAGTTCTAACGCTGCCATTGTCTCTATTGGTGCGGTGCAGTTTGACCCGTTATCAGGTGGGCTAGGTGCAGAGTTTGAATGCGTGGTTGATATTGAAGACGCTGAGAAATACGGAAAAATTGACGCCTCAACCGTTAAATGGTGGTTAAAGCAATCTGATGAGGCCAGAGAGTTATTTAAGCTGCAAACCGCTATTACATTACAAGATGGTTTGATCGAGTTTCACGACTGGTTAACTGCTAACACCATATTCAAGAAAAGAACAATTTGGGGTAACGGTGCCACTTTTGATCCAGTTGTACTTAACAACGCATACCAAGCAACAAACTTAGAGCTACCTTGGCCTTACTGGGGAGTGAGAGACGTTCGCACTGTTGTAGATATAGGCCGAAGAATACTAAACATTGACCCGAAAAAAGACATCAAGATCGAAGGTGTAGCACACAATGCGGTTGATGATGCCAGACACCAGGCTATCTACGTGTCTGAAATTTATAAGCGTTTGCAACAAGGCAATGTTAAGGAAGCTGCGTAATGCTTTTTAGGGAATTGGTTGTTGATAATTTTGCAGGTGGTGGCGGTGCTAGTTCTGGCATCGAAGCCGCCATTGGCAGGTCAGTTGATATTGCTATTAACCATGATCCTGATGCTATCGCCATGCACAAAATGAATCATCCAGATACGGAACATTATTGTGAGTCGGTTTGGGACGTTAACCCCCGTGAAGCTGTTGCAGGCCGTCCTGTTGGTTTGGCGTGGTTTAGTCCTGATTGTAAGCATTTCAGTAAAGCAAAAGGTAGCACTCCAGTTGATAAAAATATTCGTGGGCTCGCTTGGGTTGCTCTGCGTTGGGCTGCAACAGTAAAGCCCCGGGTGATCATGCTGGAGAATGTTGAGGAATTCTTAACTTGGTCACCTGTTGTTGACGGTAAACCATGCAAAAAACGAAAAGGGCAGACCTTTAACGCTTTTGTTAATGCGCTCAAACGTCAAGGTTATAAAGTTGATTGGCGCGAATTAAGAGCTTGCGATTTTGGGGCTCCAACGATTCGTAAAAGGTTATTCCTTGTTGCTCGCCGTGATGGTTACCCAATTGTATGGCCTAAGCCAACACATGGCGCACCAGACAGTGAGCCAGTATTAAAAGGAAAACTAAAGGCATACAGAACTGCCGCTGAAATTATTGACTGGTCAATTCCCTGCAAATCTATTTTTGGTCGCAAACGACCTCTGGCAGAAAATACGCTTAAACGTATAGCTAAAGGGCTAGAAAAGTTTGTTTTTAATAAAGAGCCTTTCATTGCACCGGCTGAGGCAACAATAACGCCATTTATTACAGAACACGCTAATGCTAGTTCTCAACGCAATATGCCAGCTAATGAGCCATTACGCACGATCTGCGCTCAGGTTAAAGGTGGGCATTTCGCAGTAGTGAGTCCTACTTTAAGTAAAGTTAGTCCGTATATTATGACTAATACAACAGGGCATTCTCCATACTCTTTAGGTACTCCTCTGCCAACACAAACTACGGGGAACCATCATTATTTGGTTGCACCTATCTTGGTTGGCTCTGGAGGTGGTAAATATGCAGCCAAGCCAAGAAGTGTTGAAAATCCGATAAATACACTATGTGCAACAAATCATAGTCCGCTGGTTTCTGCATTCTTAGCTAAACACTATACGGGTGTTGTCGGTACTGAATTAGACAATCCATTGCCAACGGTTACTACTGTTGATCATAACGCTGTAGTTACTAGCCACATGATCAAAATGCGTGGCGGTAATATTGGGCATGGAACAGATGAACCTTGCCACACCATCACAGCAGGTGGTTTTCACCTTGGCGAAGTTAGAGCCTTTCTGCTCAAGTATTACGGTGAGGCCGTTGGACAAACTTGTTCTGACCCTTTACACACAGTACCAACTAAAGACCGCTTTGGCTTAGTTACGGTAGCCGGTGAAGAATATCAAATTGTAGATATAGGTATGAGAATGCTTGAACCACATGAACTCTTTGCCGCTCAAGGTTTCCGTGATGATTACATTATTGGCGTTGATCCTGACGGCAAGAAGATCAGCAAAAAGAACCAGGTAGCTCGATGCGGCAATGCTGTATGCCCACCAATAGCAGAAGCTTTAGTAAGAGCAAACCTACCAGAAATGACACAAGTAGAGGTGGCAGCGTAATGACTGTGTTAGATGTTTGTTGTGGTTCTCGCATGTTCCATTTTGACAAAACCAACCCATTAGTGACTTTTGGTGATATTCGTTCAGAAGAACACACGCTTTGTGATGGCAGGCATTTAGAGATTAAGCCTGATGTAAAAGTGGATTTTAGGAACTTAGATTTTGCTGATGATAGTTTCAGTGTGGTGATATTTGATCCCCCACATTTAGTAAAACTAGGCAAAGAAAGTTGGATGGCCAAGAAGTACGGAATACTCACTGATGATTGGAAAGAAGATTTAAAAAAGGGATTTGCTGAGTGCTTTCGTGTGTTGAAGCCAAACGGTGTATTAATTTTCAAATGGAATGAAACTCAAATAAAAACCAATGAAATTTTAGCGTTAACTCCAGTTAAGCCTTTGATTGGCCATATCAGCGGGAAGCGAGCAAATACTCATTGGATCACGTTTTTAAAACAAGAGGCAGCGTAATGAATACCGCAATGTTATTGATGGCTCAGTACGAGAAAACCACTATATTGCTAGAAGAAATTTGCGAAGATTACTTTGGTTGTTCTCGCCATACTGCTATTCAAAAGGCTAAGGCTTCTACTTTGCCAATACCTGCCTTTCAAGTGGGCTCGGGACAAAAAGCACCTTGGTTTGTTCATGTGTCTGATCTGGCTGAGCTAATCGACAAGCAACGCCAAGAAGCCAAAGAAGAATGGAACAAAGCCGCTTAGATGAACTATCCGGGATCTCCAGATAGTTCATACCCTGAGCTTTTACAGCTCAATGTCTTCAAAGTCTGTCATCATAGCTGGCTCTACAGCTAATATTTCACAAAGCTTACGCTGAGTTTCTTCTCTCGCTTTATAAAAAGGACGTTTTTCTAACTGGTTGTAAGCAGGCTGAGTAATAGCCATTTTCTCTGCCATATCTTTCTGAGTAAACCCACGGTATAAACGCCAAGCTTTAATAGAAGAATGCCCATTAACTACACGATGCTCTACCACTTCATGTGGCACTGAGTAATTTTCTTCCTCTTTAAATAATTGCTGGTATTCATCGTAAGGAACAACCACGGCAACAGGCTGTCCCTGATGCTCTATAATTTGATGGTTAGTATGTGCTTTCATCACGCTTTTTCACCTCTTGGATCATAACGATTTCAACATTACCGTTGATCACATCGAACATGACACGGTAGTTGCCAACACGTAAGCGATAATCATACTGGTGATTGCTTAATGGCTTAACATTGTTAGCAGTGCGGAATTCTTCAAGTGACTTAACAGCTTTAACAATTTTAGGACGCTGAACACTATCTATTTTAGATAGTTGTTTAATTGCTTTGCGTTTCCATTCAATTGTTGCCATGTGCCACCTCATTAAGTTGATAGTTAAAGTATAAGTTAAAAACCTATAAAGTAAAGTTTTAAACTTATATTTTTAACTTTTATTAGGTGAAAGGTTATATTTTCTTATTTATTGGGTTTTATCATGCAAACGGTTAGGGAATAACTCAGTGTAAATTTGCCATAGGGTGTTTATGTTGCGGTGGCCTGTTACTTGGGCAACTTCATCAATTTGATAGCCCAGTTCAAACAAGCGGCTGGCTCCCTCGCGTCTAAGATCGTGATAGCGTAAATCTTCGATACCATTGGCATTACGCACACGCTGAAAACCTGCGGTCACTGAGCGTGGATTATGGGGAAAAATAAGCTCGTTATCTTTTGGCTGCTTTTGCAGTATTTCCCATGATCCACCAAGTAAAGGAACTAGCATATGATTGCCGGCTTTTTTGCGTGGGTCTTTACGGTTACGAACCATTACCGCTTTTTGTGCTTCGTCTACATCTTCCCAGCGCACTGAGCAAACTTCACCAATTCGCATACAAGTTAGAATAGAAAAGTTCAAAATGTCCAAATAAGGAATGGTTGTAACGCGGTGCTGCTCTCTTACTTTGAGTGCAGCCTTTAGTTTCTCCAGTTCTACGGACGTAGGGCGGCGTGTTCGTCTGGCACTTTTACCGATTAACTTTAAATCGTGCAATGATGCGTAGGAATCAACAACACACTGATCAGTAACATCATAACCAAACTGTGGTTTAGCCGCTTTAAGTGACCAGCGAAGATAACTAACATCATGGTTGATAGTTTGGGGTAGGGTGCCAGTCTCTTTACGAGCCTTGCAGTGATCTATGATGTGATGTGGTTGAATTTCTGTAATTTTAATTGCGCCAATGTCGCAATCACAGAGCATTTCTAAAACTTTGCGCTTGGTTCTACCAAGCTGAATATGATCATCATCCAGCAGTTTTTGGATAAGTTCTCTAAGGGATACTTTATCTCCTGTCTCCCTGTAGCCCTTTTCCTCAATTTCAACAACACGCTTTTTACCCCATGCCTGCGCGGTCTTATCTTTGGAGAAAGTACGCGATTCAGTGTAAACTACCTTACCGCTTTCTTTGACGCGGATGAATACTTGGTATTTTGGGGTGCCATCTTTCTTGAGGCGTTTTCTTACACTAAAGGATGCCATAACTATCGGGGATACATTTTTCTGTATCCCTAGTGTATCCCCGACAACTAAAAAATGTCAAAAAAAGCTAAAAAAAGTCAAAAAATAAATTGTTTTCAAAATGCAGTAAATATAGGTGGAACGTAGAGAATGCCTGAAAACACTAAGAAAAAGTTAGATCATCGCTTTAGCGTTGCACCCATGTTGGATTGGACAGATCGTCATTGCCGTTATTTCTACCGTTTGATGAGTCAGCATACAGTGCTCTATACAGAGATGGTGACTACTGGCGCAATTTTGTTTGGTAAAGGAGATTACTTAGGCTACAACGATGAAGAGAACCCAGTTGTTTTACAATTAGGCGGTAGTGATCCCGTCGCAATGGCTGAATGTGCAAAACGTGCAAAAGATGCTGGTTATGACGAGATAAATATTAATGTAGGTTGTCCATCCGATCGCGTTCAAAACGGACGGTTTGGAGCGTGTTTAATGGCTGAACCTAAATTAGTTGCAGAGTGTGTAGAACGTATGCAAGAAGCTGTTGATGTGCCTGTTACAGTCAAATCTCGAATAGGTATTGATGACCAAGACAGTTATGAATTTCTTCATGAGTTCATTAAAACCGTTTCTGAGGTAGGTTGCCAGCATTTTATTGTTCATGCCCGCAAAGCTTGGCTTTCTGGTTTAAGTCCAAAACAAAACAGAGAAGTCCCGCCGCTTGATTACCAGCGTGTTTACCAAATTAAGCAAGACTTTCAATATTTAGATATTTCCATCAATGGCGGTATTAAAACGTTTGAAGAAACCTTAGATCACCTAAAGCACATTGATGGTGTCATGATAGGTAGAGAAATTTATCAAAACCCTTACATGCTTGCTGAGGCTGACCACGTGATTTATCACAAGGAAGGGCCAGTGATTTCAAGGGCAGAAGTTATCGAAAAGATGGCGAGTTATACAGATGCTCACGTAGCATCTGGAGATAAAACCAAAGCATCACATGTTACTAGGCATATGTTAGGCCTATGCAATGGACTAGCTGGCGCAAAACAGTTTCGTCGCTACTTAAGCGAGCACGCAGGCTTGGCAGAGTCAACCGGGGACGTACTTCGTAAAGCGTTTGAGCTGGTATCGGAATAGTAGCTTGTTGGGAGCTTATTTTTATTGACTAATAGCTAGTTAGTAAAAAACCAAATCTTGGTCAAAAAGGCTAACAAGTTGTTATTTATGTGTTAGGACTTTTCAATAGAGTAATCAGGTTCAAAATTAAATTTCTATGTAATACAAAGTGTTAACATTTTTTTCATCGGCTGGCACAACCTTTGTACTAGTTAAAGCAACTTAATTAGTACAACGCTTATTTGAATGGATCGGATAAGCACAAGGAGCCAAAGATGAAAACTTTATTAACCACATTAACACTAGCAAGTACTGTCTTCTCTACTTCAGTATTTGCTAACGACACTGGTGTCAGTTCACAGCTATCAGCCGAGCAAACAGCAGCAGCTTTCGTTAAACAACAAAATGTAGCGGTAAGCAAGGCAGTTGAACTGCAAGTTAACCAAGATATTCAATTCGCTTTACGTTCTCACTTTCCTCGTTTTAACTTTGATAAGACGATGATTGCGAAGCATGCTGCTTCACCTCAAAAGAATAAAGACAGCGAATAATAGAGAGGTAGGCCTATGTTAAGTTTACCTGCACTATTTGGCGTAATGATGGCACCAGGTTTGGTGTTACTGATGGCATCATTTATCGTTGGATTATTCGAGCAAGATGAACCGTTCAGCACTGATTTAATGAGCAAGGATCTGTAGAGTGAAATAGGTAGTTGTAGTCTATTTCACTTCCCACGTTCCTTCCGTTTTTTTCCTCAAATATCCCTAATATCTATTTCCATTTAGCCTACTTTTTGTCAACCGAGCCTTTATTGGTTATATCTCTTTGTTACTAGTCTCATTATTCAAGCTTAGTGCCGTTTACTAAGCAACCAGCGACTTCTCTAAAGATTTCTTAACTCTCTACTATTACCTCGTAACCTCATACTCGCCTAGGACATAAACTAGCATTGCTAAATCGCTTCTATCGCTAAACCCAGTATCGCACTGGATGGTAGTCATCTCACATAAAGTAGTTTAAAAGGCTCTGTATTACACTAACTCATCTCTTATTTAGTTCTTAAGTTCTTTCTTCGTTTGACCTGAGACTATTTCAACTTTTGGGTAAATGGAACAGACACTAATTTGTAATTTAGGAAAGAACAAATCGTGTTGGTCAAAATATTCAAACCTGTGGCTAATTTGACCACAATCTAGTGTGACATATTATGTCGCAGGGTGTCAGTTAAATTCTGTTTATTTAAAAATAACAACAAAAACAATAATTTAAAGTTTTTTATTCAGTTGGCACATCACTTGTAATAGCTATATCAAACTTATTTAAAACGTGGCTAGTTTAACTAGGTAAGAAAAGGAAAGTGAAATGAACAAGCTAAACAAAAAAGTTATCGGTGCAGCAGTAACTATTTTATTTATTGCAATGTCTGCAGGTAAAACACAGGCAGCACAACCATCAACTGAGCAAGTAGTTTCTCAATTCGTAGTAGCTCAGGGAAAGCAGTTAATGAGCACTGTTAGCGAGCAAGTTGCAACATCTATCTCATCAAGCATTGAGACATTTTCAGTCGATGCGATGAGCTGGATTAATTCAGAACCAAATGACTCAGCATTGGCGAGTGAATCAGCAAAAGGTGAAAAAGAAAGCCAAGCTGAATCGTCGAAAGTTGAAGAAATTAAAGCAGAAGAAGAGTAGGAGAAAACACCATGGGAATGTTCACAAGATTTACAGATATCATCAATGCCAATATCAATAGCATGTTAGATAAGGCAGAGCAGCCAGAAAAGATGATTCGCTTGATTATTCAAGAAATGGAAGAAACGTTAATTGAAGTTCGTGCAACCGCAGCAAAACATATTGCTGAGAAAAAGACCCTTGCTAGACAAGTAACAAGCTTGCAAAAAAGCGTTGATTACTGGCAAGAAAAAGCTGAATTAGCTGTTAGTAAAGGTCGTGAAGATTTGGCGCGAAGTGCGCTAGCTGAGAAACAAAAAGCTAACCAACAATTAACTGAACTAGAATATGAAATGGCAAAGCTTGAAGAATTTCTTTCAGCGGTTCAGGAAGACAGTCAGCGCTTGCAGCAAAAGCTAAATGAAGCTAAGCGTCGCCAGGAGGCATTGCTTCTTCGTCAAGAGTCAGCAGTTGTTCGCTTGAAAGTTCGAGAGAAATCAGCTCAATACAACATTGATGAAGCAATTAGTCGCTTTGAGCGCTACCAAGAAAAAGTCGACCGTATTGAAGCTGAAGTAGAGGCTTTTGATATGACTAAAAATCAAGACCTTGAAAGCCAGTTCCGTGAATTGGAAGGCAACGAAACGGTAGACAATGAATTAGAGGCATTAAAGAAAAAAGTCGCTAATGGCTAGGCACAGGGCAAGGAGACCGGAACATGGATGTTGAGCTGATATTTATCGTCATATGTTTAGCTCCGGTTGCCATTTTTATTGGCGCTTCATTGATTGTTAGCGCAATACGTAAAAACGTAAAAGGCGAAAGTGTTAAACCAAGGACGAGTAGATACAAATAACAAAAGGTACGGATACTTTTTGAGACTTAATAACGAATTAGAAAGAGAGAAGTAAGATGAGCTATCAACCAGGTTACCTTATGAAAAAACAATTAACGAAAGATGTATTACACAAGAAATTATCAGGCGTATGTGCTGGTATCGCGAAGTACTATAACTTGCCAAGATTAGTTGTTCGTATCCTAGCTATTTTAGCGCTGATTACTTTTCCAGTAGCTACTGGTGTTGCTTACATCGTTGCTGCAATGTTACTTCCAACACGCAGTAACCGTTAGAAAAAAGGAAAGGCATTAGCATGTGCTTTGTCTTTCTCAAGACCCATTTCTCATTAGTTTCATTAATTACTGTTGACGGCTAGAGGGAGTTCATATGTCATTCTTTAAATCATTATTATTAGCCATCGCTGCAACACTGTTCATTACCTACGTATTGGGTGTTAGCGTGCTAGATTTGTTTGATGTAGATATCTACATGGGCGATCAATTAGTTGAGCCTCTGAAGACTATCGGCTTCGCCGCGCTTATCGCTGTCGTTCTAGTGGTTGTAGCGTTGGCTATTGTATTAACGGTGTTCGGCTCTATGATCTTTGCTGGTTTGCTTGTCTTAGGTGGAATTGGTTTAGTGGCTGTTGGTGTATTTTGGCCGATTATTATGATCGCCTTAGTACTTTGGTTGGTACTAAGGGAGAAGCCTAAGCGTACAGTTCATCATTAATGTTATGGCTAAAGCCTAGTTTCATTGAGAAACGTAGTTTGTAGCCTATTTTTTCTGCGTTTTTTGTTTCTGCGTTAGTAAAGCGATAAGCACCAAAAGTAAACGCTAAGACTTGCTCAAAAACTGTTGCAGAATATTTTTACAGTCTTGCGTTTGCATGAGTCGCCCAAATTCATCAGCCTCTTTTGCCATGGCATTGCTTACGGCTAATTGTGTCGACTGCTTGATCAAGGCACGAGAAGTCATTACTGCATCAGAAGGTAAGCGGGCTATCTTTTTCGCATATTGCTGTGCTGTGTCGAGCAAAGCGCCGGGTGACGTTATTTGATTGATAAGGTTTAATGATAGGGCTTGTTGTGCGTCAAACGTGCCACCTAAAACTAGTAATTCAAAGGCTTTAGCGTGACCCACCATTTGAGGTAAAAGGTAACTAGATGCAGCTTCTGGACACAGTCCTAATTTACTGAATGGTAGTGCAAATTTGGCATTTTCAGCAGCAACGACAATATCAGAATGAAGCAGTAATGTAGTGCCAATTCCAACAGCTGCGCCAGCTACCACCGCGATAATTGGCTTGTCAAAGCTAGCTAGACGTTGGATAAATTGAAATGCTGGTAATTCCTCATCAGATTTTGCATTAAGGAAGTCTGCAAGGTCGTTACCTGCACAAAAACAGTTTTCATTACCTTGAATGACTAAGCAACGAACATCGTCACTTTCACTTGCGTAGGAAAAGTGTTCAGTTAGTGACAAATACATGGCAGAGGTTAGGGCATTTTTTTTGTCTAACCTATTCAATGTGATAGTAAACACACCATTATCTAGATTGGTAAGAATTATGTTATCCATTTTGCGAGAGCTTAGTTACAATAGAATTTGTTCAACAACAATAATAGTTCTCCAAAAGGATGTATAGCAGGATGAAAACTTTTTCGACGTTATTCAGTGCACTACTTCTCATTGCTTCTAGCTTTTCGGTAATGGCTCAACAAGTTGCTGTTAGCGATGGTCATGTTCGTGAAGTGATACCGGGCAATACGGTGACATCAGCTTATATGACGATCAGTAACACCGGAAAATCCGGGTTAAAGCTTGTTGGCGCTAAGAGTGATACTATCCCTAGAATAGAGATTCACGAGCACATTATGGCTGATGGCATGATGAAAATGCGTCAAAAAAGCCATATCGATATTGCTGCGGGCGATAATGTTGTATTACAACCAATGGGACTGCACTTAATGTTGTTCGGTCTCTCGTCTCCGGTAAAAGCAGGCCAAAGCCAAGACATCACCTTAATATTTGAAGGTGGCTTTGAATATAAGGTGACTTTGCCTGTGCACAGTATTAAGAAAGCGAAGAAACATCACCACCATCACTAGGAGTCAAAAATGCCTATTAATTTTTCCGCTAAATCAGTTTTTGCAGCTGTAGGTGCAGTTGTATTTGCTTTTTATCTATTAGGTGTATTTTGGAGTTTTGAACCAGATACGTTTGATATTAAAGCTGAAGTTACCAAAGATGCACAAGCAGAGAACGTCGCTCCTGTTGTTGGCTACACTACTACCACTGCATTAATTCGCGTTACTGAAACACTATTGAATAAACCTGGTGGTTACTTAGCAAATGATGCATTACCTCCTTCAGTATTCTTGGATAACATTCCTTCTTGGGAGTTTGGTGCGCTGGAAATGATTCGTGATATGGCGCTTGTGATGAGACAAGAATTCAGTCGCTCACAATCACAATCAGTAGAGAATCAACATCTTAAAACGGCACAGCCGCAACTAAATATCGACCACACAAGTTGGGTTATTCCATCAGCTGAAAGTGAGTATCAAAAGGCAATAAATGAACTGTATTTATATCGCAACGAGCTTGCAGATATTACCAACCAGAACTCGCAGTTTTATGCTCGCGCTGACAACTTAAGAGCATGGTTAAGCGAAGTAGAGAAGCGCTTAGGTAGCTACTCCCAGCGTTTGAGCGCAAGTGTAGGCAGAGAGATTGTAAATACAGACCTTGCCGGCGATAGTGCCGCTAAGCAATCAACGTCAACCGCATTTAATGTTGCAATTAAGACAAGTTGGTGGCAATTAGATAACGAATTCTACGAAGCTCGTGGCGCTTGTTGGGCATTGCTTCATTTCTTAAAAGCCGTGGAAATTGACTTTAATGACGTGCTTGAGAAGAAAAATGCCAAGGTTAGCGTACAGCAAATTATTCGCGAGCTTGAAGCGAGCCAACAAAGCTTATGGAGCCCTATGATTTTGAATGGTGATGGGTTTGGTATGTTAGCCAATCACTCACTGGTCATGGCAAATTATATTTCTCGTGCAAACGCTGCACTTATCGACTTAAACGAGCTACTTAGCCAAGGTTAAATAATGAAAAAACAGATTTTAGCAGCAACTACTGCAGCACTTCTTTCCACAAGCGCATGTGCTGACGTGTTAGGCTTATACATTGGTGGACAATATTGGAATAACGAAGCAACGGGTCTTTTTGGTGAAAACGATGACTTAGCTGAGTTTAACTTTGAAGATGAACAGCAAGGGAGCTTCTTCGTTGCTTTTGAGCATCCTATTCCGTTAATTCCTAATGCGAAAATTGCGCATACTACGTTAGATACAACGGGTATGAGCTCACTTACTCAAGAGTTTGAATTTGGTGATGAAACTTTCGCAGCTGGCAGCAATGTTAATGCAGTGTTTGATATGACATACACTGATTACACGCTTTACTACGAATTGTTCGACAATGGCTTATTCACTTTTGATTTTGGTTTGACTGCTCGTGATTTTGATGGCGATATCGCGGTGACATCAATGTCTACGATAACAGATCAAAATGGTGGTTCTAGCACAGTGACGCTAACGGGTGATTTATCAGTTTCTGAGTTTGTACCAATGCTTTATGCATCGACAATGGTAGGCTTGCCATTTACAGGTTTTAACCTATTTGCCGAAGGTAATTTCTTGTCAATTGATGATCACACCTTATATGACTACCAAGCTGGTGTAGGCTACGAGCTGGTAGACAATTTCGTTGTCGACGTAAACTTAACAGCAGGCTACCGCTCGATTAAGTTAGAGTTAGAAGACCTAAGTGACTTGTACACTGATATTGAGTTCAAAGGCGTATTTGCCGGTGTGGTAGTGCACTTCTAATTTAGATTTGAGTAATCGAATACAAAAAAGGGGCAATAAGCTGTCTCTTGATCACATTTCTAGATCAAGAGACTTGGCTAGCTCATAACCTTCAAGGATGGTTTGCAGTGTAAACCATCCTTCCCATAACCGCTCCCACCCAACGCGACCATTACGTTTTGAATCATGCCAGCCAGCTA
>JAKVCY010000146.1 GCA_022448425.1 Thalassotalea sp.
TGCCATACAATTGCTGTTGCAACACTCTAACGTTGATATGCGGCTTGGCCCGCTAAAATATGTTTGGGCTGTTGCTCCAGGTCACCGACATCATCACGTAAAAGACGGTACCAAAGGTGACGTTAATTTTGGGTTGTTTACGCATCTATGGGATCACCTCCTTGGCACTTTCGTCACCAATTCTAATGAACGACCCTCACCATGTGATGGCGAGCTAGGAATTGGTAGTCAACCTAATTACCCACAAAATTATATCTCGCAGCTTTTTCAGCCTTTTAAGTGAAAGATTTAGCTTTTGGTTTTCTAATCAGCTGCTCGACAATTGCTGCTCCAGACTATTATTCATGAGGAATATTACAAACATGTAATCGACCAGTAATAGCAGCGTCATGAGTTAATTACTTATGTTCGGTATCCTAACTTAGCAGTTATCGTTATTTCGAGGAAAAACAAATGCAAATTGAGCAATTCAGTGACATTTTAGAGTGGACAGCTAATTACCATAAGGCTCTCGCTGAACAACTGCATTGCTGTTGTAAGAAGACAGATTTGAACAAACTTGTACTCGATTATCTCGCAATGCATGAAAACCACCTAAGTAAGCTGATCTTAGCCTTCAAAAACTTAGGTAAAACCGGAGAATTGGATACTTATTTTGTTGAGTACATAAACGATAAGCCTGACATACCTTTACTGTGTCCGCCTAACCTAGATGATTGCACTACTTATGAACAGGTCATAGAGCACGTTATGAAACGCCATCAACAAATTATCGAATTATTTTCGTATCTAAGGAAGCAAATGGTCGTTGGGCATCAAATAGAACTACTTGATTCTATTTTAGAAACCGAACAACAAGAGATTAAAATAATGGCACATGGTATTAACCGAGCGCACGAATTATAAGCCTTTCATTGGATTCATAAACTATGGAGTGAGGTTGTGAGGAAGCACCAACACAAGTCAAATTACAAAGAAGGAAGTCTCAGTCTTATTGGCGCGGTTGCAATGGGTACAGGTGTCATGATCGGTGCAGGTATCTTTGCTTTGACCGGACAAGTGGCTGAATTGGCCCGCGAGTGGTTCCCATTAGCCTTTATCATAGCGGCAATGATCACATCAGCAAGCGCGTATTCCTACGTGAAGTTATCCAATGCTTATCCTTCTGCAGGAGGGATTGCCATGTTTTTACAAAAAGCTTATGGCAAGGGGACTGCCACTGCGGTTTTTGCATTACTCATGTACTTTTCAATGGTAATTAATGAAAGCTTAGTTGCGCGGACATTTGGTCAATATACCGTACAAATAATTTATACAAAACCCAACGATTGGTTTGTCCCAGCGTTAGGTGTAGCAGTATTGATCTTTGCCTTTTTCATAAACATTATGAGTAATAAGGCTATCCAATCTATTTCATTTGTAATGGGAATCGCCAAAGCTTTAGGATTGGCGGTATTAGCGTCTGGAGGAATATATGCGGCCCAAAGAGGAGTTGTTGACACTTTTGTTCAAACGACCGACGCTTCGATTGTTGACTTTCTGGGGGCCGTCGCGCTAGCCGTATTGGCATTTAAAGGCTTTACTACAATAACAAATAGTGGCGGTGAAATCGAAAATCCACGTAAAAACGTGGGTCGCGCAATAGTCATTTCAATTGCGATTTGTATTTTCATATACCTATTAGTTGCCGCAGCAGTTGGAACAAACCTATCAATCAAGGAGATCGTCGCAGCGCGCGATTATGCATTGGCAGAAGCAGCAAAACCAGCCTTCGGACAATATGGACTTTGGATAACAGTCGGTTTTGCGATAATTGCTACCGTGTCAGGCGTCATCGCAAGTGTATTCGCTGTATCGCGTATGTTAGCGATGCTAACTGACATGGAGCTTGTACCACACAGCCATTTTGGTATGCCAGGAAATATCCAAAAACACACGCTGGTATATACAATAGTCCTTGCTATGACGTTAACGATATTTTTTGATTTAAGCAGAATCGCTTCTTTGGGTGTGATTTTCTATCTGCTGATGGATATTGCGATTCACTGGGGCGTACTAAACTACCTGCGTAAAGAAATTTCTGCCAACCGGTTTATACTGTTAACCGCCATTACATTAGATTTAATTGTACTGATAGCTTTCATCGTCGTTAAGGTGAAAACGGATAGCATCGTAATTTGGACGTCATTAGCGGGCTTGTTTCTGATAATTACCGCAGAGAAGCTTTATCTTAGCCGCAAAAGAAAATGATTTTACTGTTATATAGATAGGTAACTGAGGTCTGCATAACTCTTTTCCACATTCTGATTTTAGTAGAAGTAATCTCACACTAAATTGTAATCCGTATTTTCCGGCGAATGAAAATCGTTACTTTATTCAGCTCATTGATTGATAATTGTAACAGCAATATCACGTATTAAAGAACTTATGGCACAAATATTGGATTGTCTTAGGTAAACCGTAAATACATACTAAGCAAACGGCATAAGCCATCTGACGCTGTAAATGTTATGCGCGGATAGGTAATTTTTACACTGTGTCGAATTGCAGCTATTAAAGGATTGTAAATTTAGATGACTCACGACGACCACACGACAATAGCTTTAAGTACACTTATCAAGTGCTTGATGCTTATTGCAAGTGTGACTTATGGTTCATCTGTATTGGGTTGCGAAAGTGAAGGTACTGGCAACATCTCATCCATGAAGGGAACACCGGAAATTGAACAAGCAAAGCTGCATGTTCAAATGCACATTGAAGATAATGTTGATGAGAGCTGTCATGAGGAGTGCTGCACAGGATCTTGCGATTGTTCTCATGGAAATTGTTTTACAATTTGGCTACTGACCGGCAATTATCACTACAAAATTAAGTCATTTGATTATGTTTTCTCATTATTCGAAGGTGATTTACTACGGTCTCCTCCTTCTAGATTGCTTAGACCCCCAATAGCATAAGCCCGTTCTAGTTTTAGCTACGAAAACTCGGTACATGCTCGGTCCGTTTTAACGTAAGCATGTGTCTGAATCTATCCATCAAATTAGAGAACAATTTATGTTAAACAAATTAAATAAAGATAGGCGCAGATTCGTTAAGTCTGCCGCTTTGACATTAGGTGGGACAGCGCTTTTACGTCAAATTTCACCAGCCTGGGCTAATCCAGAGGGCTTATCTCATGCTGGGCAAGAGTTAAAACCAAGTTTTGGAAACAACGTTGTCAGCGGGGAAAACATCAATATGATGATTAGCAGGCAGCACAAGCGTATTGCAAGCGCAGCTGGCCTACCAATTACAATTAATGGTTCGTCACCGGGCCCGTTAGTGCGTCTAAAAGAAGGTCAGCATGTCACTATAAATGTAACTAACAACTTGCTTGAAAGTACGTCAATCCACTGGCACGGATTGATACTCCCTTACACGATGGACGGTGTACCTGGCGTATCGTTTCCCGGTATCGCCGCTGGCAGTACCTTTACCTATGAATTCGATATTGAACAAAACGGTACATATTGGTACCACAGTCATTCAGGTCTTCAGGAGCAGCTTGGGCACCTTGGCCCCATGGTTATTGAACCAAAAGATGGCGACATCGGTGCAGATCGGGAGCACACCATTATTCTCAGCGACTGGACCTTTGAAGACCCTCACGATGTTTTCCGTCACCTTAAAGTTGCTGAGGGCTATTATAATTATCAGCAGCGTACAGTCGAAAACACGATTAAAGATATAAAGAGCCAAGGACTGATCAATACGGTCAAAGAACGAGCAATGTGGTCTCGTATGCGCATGAACCCAAGAGACATACTCGATGTAACCGGCGCGACCTATACATACCTGATGAACGGCCGTGACCCGCAAACAAACTGGACTGCATTGTACAAACCCGGAGAAAGCATACGCCTTAGGCTTATTAACGGGTCAGCAATGACCTATTTTGATTTCCAAGTTCCAGGGTTGGATCTGACAGTTGTTGCAGTAGATGGTCAGCCTGTTAAGCCAGTAACAGTAGGTGAAATACGGATCGCTGTTGCAGAGACCTATGATGTCATCGTAAAACCCAAAGATACTAAAACCTATACCATTTTTGCACAAAGCATGGACAGAAGTGGCTATGCCAGAGGCACATTGGCAACATCTGTCGGCAAAGAAGCAAGTATCCCGGCACTTCGCCCAATGCCTGAATTAGGTATGGACGCTATGGGGATGTCGGGAATGGCTGACATGGATTCAATGGACGCTACGAACAACAAGGAGACTTATGGTGGCCAAGAAAATCACGGTCCTAATCATTCGATGGCAGCGATGCAAAACAAGGTAGTTCCTGTGGATGGAATTCCTATTAAGCACTCACCGGACGGCCACGGACCAGGTGCGTCTATGATTGCCAAAAACCCGGTCAGCCGACTAGACGACCCTGGAATAGGGTTTGATGGGCTTTCTCACAAGGTACTTGTTTATTCAGACCTTACAGGTGCCAAGCAGTGGCCAGATAACCGTGAACCAACACAAACCATCGAACTGCATTTGACCGGTAACATGGAAAGATACATGTGGTCTTTTGATGGCAAAAAATTCACTGAAGTGGATAAGCCCGTTCATTTCAAGTACGGGGAACGCGTGCGCCTTATTCTTGTCAATGATTCGATGATGTATCACCCCATCCATCTTCACGGTATGTGGATGGAGCTAGAAAATGGTAACTCCCCTTCCCCCCGTAAACACACGATCAGTCTCAAACCGAGCGAAAAAGTCTCTTTACTGATCAGCGCTGACGCACCCGGAAATTGGGCATTTCATTGTCACCTTCTATATCACATGGACGCTGGTATGTTCCGCGTTGTAAACGTTTCTTAAGGGGTACCTTCATGAATTTACGAATTATATTTGGACTAATAATACTTACCGTAACACTTCGTAGTGTCGCACAAGAAACACCTGAAAGCTGGCCATCGCCTGTCAAAGATACACTTAATGGTATTGTTCTATTTGACAGGCTAGAAGTAGCGCGCAACAACCGTGAGGAGAACATCGCGGTTTGGGATATGATCGCATGGTATGGAGGCGACACGTACCGTCTTTATTTTAAAAGTGAAGGTGAAAATAAACAAAACGATGGGGAGCCAACGGATATTGAAAGAGCTGAACTGCTTGCTAGTCGCTTAATTGCACCTTTTTGGGAAATTCAGGTTGGAATTGGTGCCCGTGGCGAATTGACGAGTGACAGTAATATGGAAAATTATGCTGTAGTTAGCCTTTTTGGAATGGCTCCCTATCAATTTGAAGTAGATAGTTCACTTATTATTAACGAAGACGGTGATGTCAGTGTTTCAATGGAAGCCGAGTATGACTATCGCATGTCACAAACCTCATATTTGCAACCGCGAATATCACTGTCTGCTTCACTTTCTGAGTCAGAACGGTTTGATAGACCTTCTGGGTTTAATTCAATTCGTGTTGGCTTACGCTATCGAATGGAGGTCTCACGGGAATTTGCCCCGTATATTGGTGCTTATTGGTCTAGAGCCTTGGGAGCGTCAGCGGATAATCTACGTGGCATAGGCGATCCTGTTCATGAAACGGGTGTGGTTCTCGGTGCCCGTGTGTGGTTCTAATGCCTGAATTATCCCAACAGTTTATGGCGATACTAATTCAGTTATCAATAGCATTATTAGCAATTACCGCAAGTGCAATTAGCCATTACCGCATATTGCAGTACTTGACGAAATTCATAGCCCGCCTTCGTAATGGAGCACGCGGTTTAATTGTACTTTTTTGTGGGATTACAGCGTCTCAATTGCTAGCAGCTCTGTGGTTCACGTTTGCTTTTAAAGTGTCCATAGCAATGGGTCTAGGGAACTTAAAGGGTGGCAGCTTAAACCAGTTTATTGAGCTTTTCTACTTTTCGCTAATCAACTTGACTACGCTTGGGCTAGGCCAGATTGAAGCGACTTCTCATTTGAGATTTCTTGCTGGAATAGAAGCAATGACTGGCTTTTTACTCGTGAGCTGTTCGGCCTCAGTTTTAATTAAATACATGAAACATTAATCTAGAATTCAAGGAATTAAACATGACTAAATATACTAAATTTTTCGTGATGATACTTACCTCTACCGCCTTTATGTTGGTTATGATGTACTTAAATTCATATTCAATTGAACACGTTTTCTTTAGCGAGACTCGCTTATACATGGCTATCTACATGGGGGCGATGATGGCGGTCATCATGCTGCTATTTATGCTGAATATGTATGAAAGCAATGATACCTCATCACTCTATTGCGATCTTAACCAGTGAGCGTGCAAATATTGATGATGTCCGAGTTCAAAAATTGGCCGAAGAAATTATAAACGCGCAAGAGCGTGAGATTAAGGAAATGAAATGGTTAATCTCAGATATCAACAATAATGGCATCGTGGCCTCAGCGAATGAAGCAACTCAGCGCCCAGTCCCCGACTTTAGTAAAAAGTAACGATTATCTTTTATTATTATTTTATACCGGATAGCAAACATGAGTAAATCTGCAACGTTATACAGAATGCATACGAAGGAACATATTTGCCCCTATGGCTTGCGTTCTAAAGACCTGTTAGAAAGAAAAGGTTATAAAATCGACGATCATAAACTTAGCTCTCGTGAAGAAACGGATAAATTTAAGGGTAAACATGGCGTTGAAACAACACCTCAAACATTTATTAATGACAACCGTATTGGGGGATATGACGAGCTAAGGGAATTTTTTGATATGGGAGAAGCGGGGCAGACTGGCACAACCTACACGCCGGTTATTGCCATTTTTGCGACCGCATTTCTAATGGCGTTAGGTATTGTATTCGCGCACGCCGGCACAATTGGGTCACTTTCGACCGTTCCAGTCATCGAAGTCTTTGTTGCACTTAGTATGTCGATTCTTGCGATTCAAAAATTACGCGATTTATATGGCTTTACTAATTCTTTTATTACTTATGATTTACTAGCGATGCGCAGTGTGCGATACGGTTACGTTTATCCATTTGCGGAAGCGTTCGCTGGGATTGGTATGCTTGCCGGAATATCAGGCTATGTCGTTGGCCCCGTATCTCTCTTTATTGGAACCATTGGTGCAGTATCGGTATTTAAAGCTGTTTACGTAGATAAACGCGAGTTGAAATGCGCTTGCGTCGGCGGAGACAGTAATGTTCCCCTCGGTTTTGTTTCGCTTACTGAAAATTTGTTTATGATTGGTGCTGGAATTTGGATGCTTTATCAAGCAATTGGAGCTTAAACATTGGGTGTTGCTCTAACACCTATTGATGAAGCCACAATCACTTTCCAAATTGCTCTAAAATACTTTATGCGCCTATTTGCCCGCAATGGGCAAATAGGCGCTTCCAGCGGTCAAAACTTGCCACGTTTTTAATCGTCACTCTTTGTCGAGAATGCTTTGAAAGCTTTTTCTAGCGAATCTTCAAACTTCTCTTTGTTACAACCCCCGTCTTCACTTTGTTTGGTTTCGTTGTCTGTTGGTTTAATGGCTTGATTTGGCGTGTTCGTGACTTGGAGTAAATCGGTATTTAGCATACTGGAAACCCTTCTGTTCGCGTTGATCTCATTAAAAACTGGTGTGCCGGATAACACACATTATCTAAAGCAAATAACAGGCCAAATTTCCATGTCAACAAATGTTTTGGGTTAACCCGAATGACAGACAGTAAACTGCACTGAGAACGAATGCTTTCTATGTAGCTATTCAGGGCGTCGTCTACCGACGCTATGTCACGAAAACATATATCAATCGCTTTATCTACATGTGGACGAGATTGGATACTTGCAATAACCTGATCTTTATCACCACACATCATAAGCAAACGGATAGCCTCTTCCAAGACGAGCATATGGCAACCTTCCATTGCTAATACACCGTTATGTTGCATTCGGTTAACCGCCTTTAAAGCTCGTTTATCACCCGTAAAAAGGTTTGATGGTTTGTTTTCTTGAGCGCCAAACGTGAGAATAAGATCTCCTGCGTCAAGGTGAGGGGTACGAAGTTGTGCAATAACATCAAGGGCTTGCTCGTCGGAGATTGTGACAGGTTCGCTGTGAGATACAAAATAAAGAATACTTTGTATGTGCGCCGGTTCGAATCCCATTTCATTCTTACTATGATCCACAGTGCTAATATCCTGTTTTAATTAGTGCTGATTGGTGAAGTCCAACACAAAGTTGCTCGATTCGCGCTACACTATTTCTGTCTATTGCTTTGCCCGGGTGGGACACGATGGCAGCTCCAGGGTTTATGTTTCGCATTTTCACGAATGTTTTCGTCAACGAATTGGTAGTAGCCTTCTTTCATCTTTGTCCAAAAATCATCAGAAATGTCTGCACCGTGTGCACGAATGATTGTCTCAATGCCATCTAAATTGCAGTGGGTCGCGTCATAGCCGATATGCAAAGTGTTTTTGGCTTCTTCAAATGAAACGGCATCAATACCAAAGGTCCCATCAATTTCAGCAACAATTGCTAATAAATTACCGTCGGTAATGCCGGTTAACTTCAAATGCCGTACCACTAAATTAGCCTCAGAAACGCCCACTCTGTGATCTAAATCGCTCATACTTTTCTCCTATAAATTAATTTCCTACGCAGTTATGTCAGTCACGTCTCTAATTACTTAAAACGCTATTGGCATTAACCACTTGCTGCATTAACGATCGTAAAACTGTCATTCTTTGTTCTATTAACAACAAATGTTCATCTATCGAGTTCCCCATCACAACAATGTCGCTTGCTGATATGCCGCTTTCGATAAGAACAAGACTTCTTTGCAGGCCTTTTCTATATGTCTCTTTTAATCGTATCTTTTGTTCAGTATTAGATTCACTTTGGATCCTCTTCTCAATACTCGTTAAGTAGGTATCCATCATCTTCATATGCTCAACAATCAACGTTTGCCTCTCAGAAACGTCATTGATCCGTTGGATGCGTTGCATTAATGCATCCATGACGCGCTCGTTACTGCGTAACATCTCATCGGCACTCATGGATGTCTGAGCACTCGTAAAGGTAGCGGATAAAACGCCTGCGACAAACAATATTGAAACTAATGCTTTCTTCATTTTGAAATCCTTACACGGGGCTTGAAACGTTTGAATTGAGAAATCGTGGGAACCAACCTGGCGTGGCTTGCTTATATTGCCTATAGGTATCACCAAACTCAGTTTCGGCGTGCTGCTCTTCGCGTTTGGCCAGTCGAACATAGACAACAATGAGAATGGGAAACATGAGCAAAGTGGGTAGTGTTGGCCATTGCAGTAAAAAGCCAAACATGATCACAATGAAGGCAACATATTGGGGATGCCGACAACGTGCGTACCAACCGCTGGTCGCTAAGCTGCTCGTTTTTTGCGCGTGATGCAGGACATTCCACGAAGCAGATAAAACAAAGAATCCTAAAACGATGAGAACATTACTCAAGATGTGCAGTACATCCCAATGCGCATCGCCAGATAACCCCAACAGTGTATGCCACAAGTGACCATTTTCGTGACTTAAAAAATCTACGCCTGGGTAACTTTCGGCTAACCAACCGGACAAAAAATAGATGGTAAGCGGGAAACCATACATTTCAGTAAATAACGCAACGATAAAAGCGGAAAATACGCCTAAGCTTCGCCAGTCTGTTTTTGACTTCGGCTTGACGAAACTAAACGCAAAAAAGATAAATATTGCGGAGTTAATGATGACTAACGGCCAAAGCCCATAATCTGATTCACCGTGCATTGTCGCTCTCCGTTTTACGTCTTTCCTTGCGTGCCTGCTCTAACCCTTCGATATAACCTTGTCTGTATTGATCATTGTCTTCGGTTTGCTCTTTAAATGTTTGCTCGTCGTTAGTATGTGTCTCATGCCCTTTACCATGACTTCCGTGCATAAAGATATGCATCACTGGGCATAGCAGCAGGATCAAGTAAGGTAGATAAGGGAAAACATGTTCACCATGCTCGACAAACAAGAAATAGCTTGCCGCCGCTATAAGTCCGATGGCGGACCAACCACTGGGGGTGCGCCAAAAAGGTAATTTTTGTTTATTCACAATACACCTCGCTTTTGTGTCGTTTAAGTTTTCAGAAAACCGTAAATCACTTGATCACCAAAGTGCCACGGTACATTTGCATCTGACAATGAAACGGATAGCGACCTGCCTTTTTGGGGGGAATAGTGACCATCACACGCTTGTTAAGCACTAATGTTTCACTGATCTCCAACTCGGGTATTAGTAGTGTTTCCGCACAGGGGGTCGCATCTTCTCTATAGAACATCAGTTGTACAGACTCATTCGCGGGCACTGTGATATTGGCAGGTTGATATACGCCATCTTTCACGCGGACTTCGATGCTGCCGTCTCGTACTTCAGTTGACTTTGTTTGGTAAAGCCAAAACCACCATACAATAAGCCCAATCACGACTAACCCTATCAAATTAATCCACATCATCTTTAGGTTCTCCTAGTGCTCTTTAGCTTTGAATAAACGTAATCGATTCGCGTTGGTCACTACCGTTAACGACGAGAATGCCATCGCTGCACCGGCAATTACTGGGCTTAGTAGTAAGCCTAAAAATGGATAAAAAACACCTGCAGCAAATGGGATCCCCGCGACGTTATAGATAAATGCTCCGAAGAGATTCTGCTTTATGTTTCTCAGCGTTGCCTTACTCACTGCAATCGCATCCGCTAACCCATGTAAGGAGCCTCGCATCAACGTGATATCTGCACTTTCTATTGCGACATCAGTGCCTGTTCCGATAGCAAATCCGACGTTGGCATGGGCTAAGGCGGGCGCATCATTGATCCCATCGCCGGTCATTCCGACGATTTCACCCTCACGTTGAAGTTCGAGCACTTTGTTTGCTTTATCTTCTGGCATCACTTCAGCAACGTAATCAACAATCCCCGCCTTTCGAGCAACGGCTTTTGCAGTCATACGATTGTCCCCCGTCAACATCACCACACGTATTCCGTTGTGCTGTAGGCGGTTAATCGCATCTATTGAGTCTGATTTTATGGGATCGGCAACAGCAATGACGGCAACTAATTTTGAATCAATCGCGAAATACATTGGGGTTTTAGCCTCTGCGGCCAGCCTCTGCGCTTTATCAACGTAATGATGAAGTTCTATTGATTTTTCTTTCATCAATTTTTCATTGCCAAATAGCAAACGCTGAGAATTCAGTGTTGCCGCTACGCCCTTCCCTGCAATGGACTCAAAATCAGTCACCGAGTGGATCGGCACACCTGTCTCTTTCGCTGATTCAACGATCGCCATTGCGAGTGGGTGTTCGGAACCCGACTCCAGGCTTGCAGCTAACGAAAGCACGTCATCTTGATTGTGATCTGACGCAATAACAACGTCGGTAACTTTAGGCGCCCCCTCTGTTATGGTGCCGGTCTTATCTAATACCATTGTGGTAATTTTCGAAGCAGATTGCAGCGCTTCACCGTTGCGGATAAGTACGCCTGCTTCAGCCGCCTTGCCAACCCCCACCATGACCGACATCGGCGTGGCTAAACCTAATGCGCAAGGACATGCAATAATCAGTACCGTAGTTGCTGACACGATTGCGAAGGCAACCTCGGGAGCCGGACCAAAATTGAGCCACGCTAGTGCGCTCATTACTGCAATGATCATAACAACTGGCACGAAATAGGCAGAAATAACATCTGCCAATCGACCAATAGGTGGTTTTGAATTTTGTGCACGTTTTACCATGTTGATGATCTGAGCTAGCGCGGTGTCTTTTCCCACGCGTTCTGCCCGAAAGACGATAGAGCCTGATTTGTTGATGGTACCGGCCACAACCTCATCGTCTTTTCGCTTCTCAATTGGCATGGGCTCACCCGTTAGCATTGATTCATCAATACTGGTTTGGCCCTCGACGACTACACCATCCACAGAAATGCGTTCTCCGGGTCGAACCCGGATAAGATCATTGAGCAAAACATCTTCAATAGGAATATCAATATCATCGCCATCTCGGATGACACGTGCAGTCTTGGCTTGCAAGCCTATCAGCCTTTTAATGGCCTCTGAGGTTTTACCGCGTGCTTTGATCTCAAGGGCCAGGCCTAAATTAATTAGGCCGATGATCATAGCGGTTGCCTCAAAATAAACATGTCGTGCCATTTCAGGGACATAGCCCGGGAAGAACACAACTGTCATCGAGTACAACCAGGCGGTTCCTGTACCCAAGGCTATCAAAGTATCCATATTGGCCGAATGATTTTTAAACGAATTCCATGCACCCACATAAAAATGCCGACCAGAGAACACCATGACACCTAATGTCATGAGCCCAATAATCAACCATACAATTCGCTCCGTGGTCGTGTTGACGCTCATTTCCCCGGTTACCAAACCATAGATCATGAGCGGTACTCCAAGCGACAATGCGATGACCATATGTCGCATTAGCTTTTTATAATAAGCCCAATCCGCTTGCTCTTTTTCTTCAATGGCAGCCTCATCAGAATCGGCATTTGCCAGCGTTGCGTTATACCCAGCTTCTTCTACCGCACCAACCAGTTCGCTTGGTGAGGCATTACCATTGATAAGCACTGTACGCTGTGCAAAATTCATTTCTGCGCCGGTGACGCCTGCGACTTGTTTTAAGGCTGTTTCAATTTTAGTGACGCAACTGGCACAACTCGCCCCTTGAATATTAAGTTGTATCTCGCCTGCTTCGGAAGACACCTGTCTGGTCTGCGTTTTAGTGTCAACCGCTTCGTTCGCAGTTGATGTTTTATCGCCGCCACTACAACACCCATGTGCTTTCGCACTGTCTGTTTTAGAATTCATGAACCACTCCCTATTTAAACCTTGTTATGACTTAAGCGCTGTGAAACCTTCAATTAAATGGCATATCGTATCGGCCGTTGGAGGTTGATCGGGTTTGTTTTGCCACTCTGAAGTGGCTAAGCGCATGCGCTCTCTAAGTTCATGCATGTCCTGATACCGCTGTACAGTCTCTTTCAACCTCTTTTCAATAAGACGCCTTACCGTTGGACACGGCGCATTGGTTTGTGAAGATGTAACTAGGATCTCTTTAATATCATTGACCGAAAAACCTAAGGCGCGCGCACTTAAAATGAACCGCAGTCGCGTCACATCCGCCGGCCGATAATACTTGTATCCATTGTGGGATTTATTTGGGACCAAAAGTCCAATGCGCGTATAATAGCGCACGGTATCAACGCTAATATCTAGTGCATCTGCTATTTGTTTTACCCGCATTTTAAACCCCCTTCTTTATCAACATAGTTGTGCTGCTACAACACGCCTTTAATCCTATGTTTTACTCTAACCTTCATACGATAAACCTGTGAGCCGCTCACAGGTCAACACCTGAACCTTCAACAGATCCGTGGAAGTGGCTCATCTTCAAGCTCACTCATGAAGCGTCTTCCTCCCATTGGCGTAATTTACGCTCTATGCCTTTCATGATGATCTCCTTGAGCAATATTCGTGAATTTGCCCGACACTTATTGCTGCATCGTTTAAAGGTAAACAGCTTGGGATAACAACAGGAATGTCTGATTGTGCAAAACGTTCAGCTAGGCCATCGCATAAAATGCGGTTTTGGAAGACGCCTCCGGCCAAACCAATATGTTTGAAATCATACTTTTTGCGACAACGCTGGGTTAACTCCCACGCAGTTTCAATGAGTGATGCGTGAAAATTTGTGACGCGAACTGCTGGCGAACATGTTTTTGCGGATTGCATTAGCCTCTGTCCTCTATTAACTGTGCGGTGCTGGTATCGACCAGCCAATCACAAAGGATAAGGAAACAACAATCGCGCAAAGACCAAGCAATTGAAGCGATTTGAAGCGTTGTTCTTTGGGACGCAGTAGTACTAGCTTGAATGCGATGAGTGTTTGTATAAGGTAATACAGTGCAAATCCCTTTGACGCGAGATTAATGATTTCAAATACGTTGGATGACCAAACTAATATGCCTGCAATCGCGATGACAAGAACATAATAAAACTGAGGAGATATAGGTAAATGGAAGAGTTCTTTTAGCAAACCACCGCCACCGATAGTATCGGCTAATGCGGCACTTAACTGGCTTGCCGTCGCGGCCACAAGTAATAATATCGGCAATACCCAAATGGCTTGACCCAGGGTATAACTAATAGTTGTTTCATTCAGTTCGGTTATCGGAAAATCGAGAAAAATGGGACAGGTTAAACCAATAAAAACAACGTAAAGGAAAATGGCAATCCACTGGGCATATCGTCCCGCTTTAATACGCTGCTCTGCATTATAGCTATTGCCCATAAAACGCGTGGTTTCAAACCCTTGTGTCACCATAAGCATACCGGCAAGCATGCTAAGGGTTTCAAAATGGCTGAGGGATTGTATCGCCTCATGTTTAAACCACGCACTTTTTACTTGTATATCGTAAGTTGCTAGTGCTGTTAGTACACCAATAATAATCGCCAACTTAATTGTGACTGCGAATAACTCGATGGTTTCTAATCCTCTTGCACCGCGAAGCCAAGCGACCAACATAATGATGACAAGCAGCCCACTGGTAAACAATTTGATGAGCGTTGTATCGTCAATAGCAAAGCGGTCAAAGACAAACGCGGCAAACAAGCTAATGTAAAACGCCACAGAAATTGCGTATGCAGCACCGAGGGCCCATTGACTGGCTTTCTCAAGCGTTGCGATACTGCCGTGTGAATTGCGAGCAAGCTCAGGCTCTGCATGACGTATATTGAAGCGAATGACTGAACCCAACAAATATGCCAGAGTCGACAATAAAATAATGCCCAGTAGCGCCCATTTACCCATTACCGAATGCAGCAGTGGTGCAATGATCAAAAAGCCACTGCCAATAATTGAAGCCAGCGGTGTTACTGTCGCTCGCCATTGGACAGATTGTCGTAGGCGAGGCAGAAACAATACTATTGCTACCAACAGTGAGGTTGCCAGCGCAATGGAATTTGTGATCACAGTTTCTCCCCCTTAATGATGCTTGTACCAGCCGGCACGCTTAATATCGTTCCAGGAAGTCGATTGATGACAGGCATAACACGCCTCCACTTTGGCTTTTGGCTCGCCAGCGACTTTGGCGGAAATCATTTTAAAATGTTGCATGTAGTGACTGGGCGGCGCTTCATGACATTGATTGCAATCACGAGATTGACTCGAGGGGTGAATAAACGTCGGCAGTGACCACTTGTCTGTACTGTGGCATTGCACGCAATCCTCTCCGAACAACGTAAAGTGGCGATCATCGTTGCTGTGGCACTGTGAACAATTCAATAATGCTTCTTTATCACTGACGTCGGGATGCACAAATAGGGGATCAGCCGTTTGCTTATTCGCTAGAACATTTTCTAAAAAAGCCATCGTGGCTGCGCCTTCGTCAAACGGCACGTTTGGGTTGGGGAGCATATTGAACCCAATATCGACCAATGCAATATGGTTCATCAGTGAAATCTTAGCATCTTCACCTTGATGCTCAGTATGACAACTAGCACATTCTGTTATGTCGGCGTGAAACGCAGTAGGTTGACGCGCGACGATATGCGTATCATTTGCATGACAGGCCACACACTTGTCGCGCTCAACGCCTTCTACTGGCGTGTGACAACTCAAGCAGTCATCCGCCAAAAACGCATGCGCTTTGCTCAGTGAACCAGGCTCTACCATTTGTTCCCATGGAATTTTTGAAAGATCCTCTGGTGTGTGAAAAAAATGGCTAACACCAAAGCCCGCTGCGACTAAGCCCAGAATGACTATTATCCACTTGATCATAACCAGCGTAGTCCAAAGTAAACTTCACTGAAAATGTGAAAGAACAATACGCCATAGAGCGTTATCGAAATCACGATATGAAATTTCAACCAACGAGCAAACCAAGTTTTCGCAGTGTCGTGAATCAGAATGCTGTATTCAACATCAGAAATGGCATCGATAATAGATAGAACCTTACTCTCTTGTCGAAACAGCTTACTTTGCGCTGAAGTAGGTACACTTAAAGCAATGTATGGAATGTGTCTCGCTGATGTTTGGGCGAAAGTCGAATATCTTACGTCGCAGACCGCGTCTTTTAGAGATTGTTTGGCGCTTGAAAGTGCACCTTGGAGTTCGGTCACTTGACGCTTTTTCTCTTTCACATTTGAGGAAATAAGTCCTAGTACATACCGACCAACAAACCCACTGATCACAACGACCATCATAAAGATGATGATGGAGACTCCAGTAGCACTATCAAAACGATGGGCGCTATGGATGAGTGCAAGAATAGGTCCCAATACTCCAGCATAAATATGAATGCGCAGCAGCGTAGGCATGGCTATTTGCTTGGTCACGACTTTCTTTAGTGCTTTGTTGCGTTTAATGATCATGTAAAGCAACGGAATAAACATTAATACCAGCGCAGTCAAACCAACGACAAATCCAGCAAAGCTGCCAGGGAATGCTGGGTCACGGTGCCACACAAACCCTAGCCAAAGTAAGATCATTAAGACCACCAAGCTGCCTACAATGGTTCGCTCTTGACTATTCACTATGCTTCCACCTCCACATCAGTTTTAGGGATGGCTTGACAGGCTAAAATATAACCACTGACCCTATCTTCTGGCTCCAACCCATCATCAACCTCCATATCAACATCGCCGCGCAGTAATTTCACTTTGCAACTGCCGCAAGAGCCTGCCCGGCACGAATTCTCAATATCAACATCAAGTCCATCAGCAACGTCCAATACGGTTTCATCTGTGCCGGCTTGTGCCTGTGCATTTGATAAACTAAATCGCACTTGGCGCGTATTGTTTACAGGCGTGTTTGGGGCGACCTCCGTTTTAGTGGCCGTTTTCTTCGGACTCGCACCACCGAAAGCTTCTGTTTTAATATTCGCTTCAGGCATACCCAATTCAGATAAAATATCCTTGGTTGCATCCATCATTGCCGGCGGCCCACAAATGTGTGCTGTTTTTAATGCTATGTCCGGCACGAATTCATTTATCAATGCCGATGAAAAACGCCCCTGAGGTCCCATCCAAGATGTGCCATCCGCCTGTGTCATACTGACGAGTACTTTCAACCTTGGGTGACGTGCTTGTAGATATTTTAATTCCTGTTCAAAAATAAAATCGTTAGACGTTCGCGTACAAAACAGAAAATAAATGTCACCGTCCCAGCACGTCGTGGTTAAATAACGTACCGCGCTCATCATGGGCGTGATCCCAACCCCCCCTGAAATCAATACAACGCTACTTGCATCTTGACCATTGAAGTAAAACTTGCCGCCAGGCGCTTTAATTGAAAGCGTATCTCCCACATTTACGACGTCATGCATATGACGAGAAACAACACCGAATTCCTCGCGTTTGATGGTGACTTCAAAGTAATACTGCTCAGTGGGTGATGATGCGATGGTGTAAGACCGCTTCACCGGTTTTTCAACACCATCAATCGTGAGCGTAAAAGTCACAAATTGTCCAGGTTCAAAACTAAATGGGATGACTTGACCATCGGCGCTGGCAAGTCGAAACGTTTTAACATCATGGGTCTCATGAAAAATACCGGTGACTTGCATACTGCCACTATAGACACCTTTACGCGGTGACATAGTCGTAGAAGGTAATACATGCGCTGTAGCGGGTATTAAAACAGCGTCAGTCCCTACAGGTGCGTTAGTAGGTATCTCGTTAGGTGATGTTTGCTTAGTGGGCGCAGAAGCGCTTGCGGTCTCAGTGGACCTAAGCTCTTCTAGCAATGCGGCAGCTCTGCGCATTTTAAATCCATAAACATACACCATGACGACAGTGAAGATCAGCAGAACAAGCATCACTGCAGTATGAAACGGCGTCATGCCAAATAGTGTTGAGGAATCATTCACTGGTGAACTGGGTAGCAAATTCATTTGCGATTTAAACCAGGTTAATGCCACTCTTCTGGGATCTTGCCCATCTTGTATTGCCCGTTTTGCCGCAAGACCACTATCAAAATGCGCGATCCCTTCTTTAACGGTCTCAACAGCTACTTGCATTTGGGTATAGTCATCAACGGCTGCGGCACGGGCGAGCGATTCAAACCCGGTAGTCAGTTGTTCACTTCCTTGTTGCATACGCGCCGACGCTTTGCCTAAGATACTATCTCTTTGTTCCGGCGTGGTTGATTGCATCCGCATTAAAGTTGGATAGAGATCTTTAGGTTTAGGCGCTCCCATTTTCTCCATCATTTTATCCATGCCTTTTGCCATACCTGGCCCCATCATTGCGTTGGCATTGCCCGGCTGACCTTCAACTTGGTTGGCTAAAGCTGGAGAATCTGTACTTACCGCAACACTCGGCCCATTCGCTGCCTCAGGATGATGACTGGCATGCTCACTATCCTCAGTCTGTTGCTGTGCGTGCGCATTTATAATCACGAAAAAAAGAACGACGTTTAGAATGACACAATAGCGGTGAATGATTGATGCGCGTTTACTCCCCCTAGTCATGACGCATCCTTTTGTTCAGCCGCCCATAGCGCATTTATTTTCGCAATCTGCGGGGGTGTTAATACTGAGACGGCTTTCCCCACCGAAGCAATAAACTGTAGGCGTAGGGTGCTGTTTATGGCCTCTATTTCACTAATGGTGTCTTTAATATTGTCGTATTGAGGCAATCCTTGGGCTGTCAATTCCCACAATGATGCCTCTAATGCACTACGCTGCTGCGCAAGGCTTTTTTGGGAAGACTCCCACTCAGATTGAATCGATAACAACGTTTGATACTGCGTATCTGTTAGTTCTAATGTTGTTGTATGGTTTAAGAAAAAGGCTTGTTCACCAAGGTGGTAAATATGAGGTGCACTACTCGCACCTGGCAAGCTTATCGTTGATGAAGGTTTGGATATCTCCGGTGTATTTTGTTCAGGAGGCATACCCATCATCGAACTATTTTTCATCATCATCTTACACATCATCCCCATGCAAGACTTTCCGTTCATTGTCATCTTCTTTTTCCCTTTTCCCATGCCCATCTTCATCTTGCTCGTCGCTTTGGGGGGCGTAGATGATTCGTTGAGTTGAGGGCTGGCATCGCTTTGTTTAACGCCGATATTGCTTTTTGATCGCGCTGCCAGTGAGTTGTCTAATGAGCGCAAAGCTGATTGGATCTTTGCAAAGTCAGCCGGTGCTAACTCGGGCGCAGTGTCTGAAGATTGTGTTTCTTGAGATTTTTCTTTCGAACTAGTTTGTTGTGTTATCGCTGAACACGCGGTTGTGAATAAGACACTAGATAATACCAGACTCACAATAGCCGCTAAACGGTAGGTTTGGTGACACTCTCTAATCTTCACAACGGCATGCTCCTATTCAAAAATATCGATTAAAACCCACGATCAAACTCGACCATGTCATAACGTGCAAGTTCGCCATCAAGTACAATAGCCTCTGCAAAATGCTCATCCTTCGTCTTACCTAATCGAATTTTGCCCACGAATTCGCGCGAGTAGCCGTCTTCCCCTTCAGAAATTGCTGTCGCATCAAAAACGGTGCGATAAACATTAAAGACTTGATGTTCTTTGAGACCATCGGTGTCAGAGACACACACCACTACTTGTTTATCATCGACGGTAACAACCTGCCCACTCATGATGTAGTCATGGTATATCTGGCTTGCACAGCCCCCTAGTAGCCCAACAGACAAGACTGCAATTGATAAAAGCTTGATTAATTTGTTCACCGCGATTATTAAAAGAAAAGAGGCAGTCGCTTTTCCAGCCTCATAACGCATTGATTAGTTCTTTTTATGCTTGTGTATTGGCTTCGCTTTTTCAGCCGTATGTCCCATCATTTGCCCCATCATGTCTTCCATCATGGCCATACGCTGTTCCATCATTTTCATTTTCTCATCGGTCGACATATCACTGTGTTTATGCTCCATGCCCATGCCGCCTTTCATTCCTTTTCCATCTTTCATTCCCATCGAATCTTTGCCTTCCATCATGCCCATCATGTCTTGCATCTTTTGGGCATGCTCATGCAACATGGCTTCACGCTTTTCAGGATCAGATTCACTTTTTACTGCATCTAAAACTGCTTGCATTTCTTCTATATGTGTTTGCATTTTCTTCATCATCTGACCGTCCATCATCGGCATGTCAGATTTATCAGTGTGTTGATGCGCGTAAGAAGTCGCAATTGGCGCAGCGACAAGGGCGCTGGCCAGTAATAATGACGTTAATGTTTTCATAATTTTTCCTTTAATTGTGCTCACATGAGCGGTTTAGGTTTGAAATAGACGACTTGTCACCTTAATCCTATGTCTTAGACTCAGGTCAAGGTGCTATTTGGGCGATAAAAATTCGGCCAAAACCTCAAGCTCTTCATCTGTTATAGGCATTTGTGGCATTGCAGATTAGTGCTATCGTAATTTTTTGCACCCGATTTATCCTTTGCTTTTGATGAAATCCATCCTATAAATCACACGATAAATGTAATTGATTTAGATCAATCCTTCACGACAATCGGATTACAGAATCATTACATTTCCGTAATCAAATTATCGATTTATTTATCCTTGGTTCAAAATTATCTATGCTCAAGCCGCGTCAACAGGTCTCCTCATAGCTACTTTGCAGCGGCATATGCTGAATACCAGATGGAATTTTTAATTGGGTGAGCGGATAATAAGAAATGACGAAACACAAAATTGCGGTAATTACCGGTGCAGGATCAGGGATTGGATTAGCATTGACTAATGAATTCTTATCAAGGGATCCAAATATGCTTGTTGTTGCACTGTGTCGTGATAGCTCAGAACTAGGAGCGTTCAATGAAAAATTTGAACCCCGCCTCATCATAGAACACGTTGATTTTAATAACGAAGCGGCAACGATTGAAATTCAAGAAACGCTTAGCCAATACGAACAGATTGATTACTTAGTGCATTGTGCAGGTATTGTCACACCGCTTAAACCTATTCAATCAATAGGCTACAAAGAATGGCGCACGGCACAAAGAATCAACTGCGATATCCCCTTTTTGATAACACAACTGTGCCTGGATAAGTTTAAACATAGCCGCGTACTGTATTTGACAAGCGAGCAACCCGTTAGTGCAGTGAAAGGCGCATCAGCATACTGTGTGAGTAAAACGGCTTTAAATATGGTGTGTAGTTGTTTTAGACAAGAAGTTAATGAAGATGTAGCTGTTTTTGCCACCGCAGCTCCCGGAAATGTTGATACAGCGATGCAAAAAAATTTGGCAAGTGCCAAGCGATGTACTGCCGATGTCGGCCTTTTTAAGAGGCTTACATGAAGAGAACAAGCTACTACCGCCGCGCCTTGTTGCACAATACCTTTGGCAATTGTTAAATCGTATAGACCCAAAGACATTTAGCAGAACAAATTGGGATTTATTGCAAAGCATTGACGAAGCGCCGCTCAACCCAATTGATACCAATAAAACTATTTCAACGAAGCCAACTGAATCTGACTCACTGTCGTTGCGAAACAAGTTAAGCGGCAGTGTCTGGGACGTTGGAAGTACAGGCTATTCAGCGCGGCGTCATGTTTTTAATCGAGCCATTTCACATTTTCCATATGCGATAGTCGTGCCTGAGTCAGACGTCGATATCATTAATACAATTGACTATGCCAATCGCCTTAATTTACAAATATCAGTTAAAGGCGGCGGCCATGGGGTAACGGGTGCGGCCGTTATTGACGGTGGCATTGTCCTTGATATGTCTGCCTTTCAAAGTATAGAACTTTGCGCAGTTGGTCAGTCAGTAAGAGTGGGCGCGGGTGTGAAAAATCATAATTTGGATCTGTTCTTATCGAAATATAAGAAAGTGATCCCATTAGGCACCTGCCCGGATGTCGGTGTTGTAGGAGCAACGTTAGGCGGCGGGATCGGTTTTTTGTCACGCAAACATGGGTTAAGTTGCGACAATGTCTTGGCGTTTAATCTGATCACAGCAGATGGTCAGCAAAGAGTTATAAACACTTTGGAACACTCTGATCTTTTTTGGGCACTACGCGGCAGTGGCGGCTCTCAATTTGGCGTTATCACCCACATAACATTTAGGCTGCACCCGGCTCCAGCTTATGTTCAAGGAGGTATCATTGAATGGCCAATTCAAAAGGCAAAGCCTATTTTAAAGCAATACAGCGATGCTGTACTGCAGGGGCCGAGAACGCAATTCTTATATGCATACATCGCTCGTTCAGCGTTACAAAATGCAAAAATATCAATTATGGGGTTTAGTGAAGACCCTGACTCCAACCTAAATAACATAGCAAAATGGGAAACGGATGCCGATATCTCTGTTACGCATAAACAATACATAGAGTGCCAGTCAAATGAATATGAACAAGGGCACGCACTTTATTGGCGCAATGGGATCATTGAAGGTGAACTTACGGAACAGTTTATTGATGCGCTTTTGCAATGCTATCAGTCTTGCCCAGACAACGCAGCGGGCATTATGCTCGATCCGTTATGTGGCGCGATCCAGGATATCGAGACCCATGAAACCGCATTTATTCATCGCGATGCCTCATTTGTATGTAGCATCACGGGTGTGACTCTGCCCGATCAAGACAATACCAAGGTTATAGACTGGGTTAATCAAACCTATGAACGATTATCCCCATTTTTTAATGGCCATGCCTACCAAAATTATGACATGGGCAACGACTGTCCATTGACCAGTTATTTCGGTCACCATGTAGAGCGTTTGATTGCTTTAAAAAAGAAATACGACCCTCAACTTAGGTTTGCAGGCTCTTTGCAGCGGGATTTACAATAAACCGTTAAGCTGGTGTAATACTTACTCAAGCGCTATGGCGATCAACCGTCAGTTGCAGTAATTAGGATATATACAGTGTTTAAATGGATGTTAGTTTTTACTCTACTTCTTCCCACCATTTGCTTTGCCGATACCGATGACTATGTTCACGCAGACTTCTATCGCGGATTAGTTGGCCTTAAAAAACAGGTTGATGAGATTAATCGAGATTTACGACTATTGGAAAATGCTACGCTTTCCAATGCAGAAGTTAATCGTCGACTTGCGCGTATTGAACAAGATATTGATGCGGTGAAAACGTTATATAATGAAGCGACACGCAATTTGGCCAACACAGTATTAACATTAACAGCCATCCTAGTTGCCGTTATTTCTGCGGTTATTGCTTGGATGAACCCACACTATTACTGATATACAAGTGCTAGAAACGCCGAGACTACTTGTAAAACAAACAACGCTCTACTTTTGTCAAAGGTCCCTTATTATCATTGTCTCACCTTCAACTTAGACTCACATAACCGAATGCGAAAGCCAATACACGCTGCCTAATGTTACAAAAAACAGAGGTTGATGTAACACATACACAGCAAGACTGTGACGTCCTAAAAACGTGATTTTAGTTGATAATTTCAGTGAAGCACAGGGATCTATACCCTTAATAAACATATGGCCAACGCCAATGCCCAGCAATACAACGCCAACCCAAGGAAATAGTGCAACATAATCGTTGGGTGATGACGGCAGCCCCAATTCCCATAAGTTAAACGGCCATTTACTTGTAACCACATTCGTTAAGAACAGTGTAATAATCCCTATCCCAATAAAACAAGCCATGACTGGATAACGTGCGAAGGGAAGGCATAGTACACTGGCCACGGCGATAAAGTGTAAAACACCAAAAAATATCCAATTACTATTGAAAAACCAATAAGTAAATAGTGATATAACGCATGCCCATACCACTATCCACATTATTCGCTTCGCAAAGGATTTCAAATCCACGCGTTGGTGATGAGCGAACACCAATGATGCACCCACACTTAAGAAAAAGAGTGATAAAATGACATACCGAAATTGTTTCCAGCCAGGACCATTTGGCACACTCCAATCTACCCAGCCAAAGAACCGCAAGTCATACGCGAAGTGAAAGATCACCATTAATACAATGGCGACCGTGCGCATGATGTCTAGGGTAACGTTGCGAGTGATGGGCATACTGACGTCGCTTAATGATGCTTGTGGGGCTTTTTATCGCGGGTAGACGAATGTGAATGTATGACTTTCCATCCATTACTCGTTCGTTTAAACAAGTACGTTTGGTAGCCCTTTTTGTCAAATGTTGAGCCAGTTTTTCTTACTTCACCAGACACATTTACGGTCGTAATCGCCCATGCCATATCGTCATCAATTGTAATATCCATATCCAATATATCGATGGTGAGGCGTTTGAGTACTTCTTTCTCTGGCTCCACATGATTTTCGACGAGATCACTTAATCCTGTATTTTGGCCGCCTGATTCAATGTATCGAGCACCTTTATGGTCGAGATAGTGTTCATAAAAAGGCCGTCCTTGGCCCGACTCCCAACCGTTTTCAATAGCAATGATAATTTCTTCAATCGTCGCTTTGTCTTCATCTGCCTGTGATGCAAAGACGCCCAGTGTAGTTGTGCTTAACATCAGGACGAGTGAGATTCGTATAAGTAACGTCATTTAAAGTTTTCCTATAAATTAAAGTGTTAATGGGACCAATGGATATGACTTATTTTCCAATGACCATTGATAAGGTTAAGTACCAGTGTTTCATTTCCTTGCTTATCAATTTGTTTACCTTTGTATGTGCCAAGGGTGTGGCTTCTGGCAATTGAGACCGCCGTATCCCCATAAACGCGAACATGATGTTCAATTGTTGTGGTTTTGACAGCCGCAGAAAATCGCATATCAGCGTGTAAATGATGTTGCCGATATTCTTCGGCACTGCGTTCTATTCGCGATCCCTCTAAAATAATGACTTCGGATGTCAATGCACTCATGACGTCATCCGCTTGGCCATTAGATAATGCTTCGTGATAAGCGAGCACACTGCGACCCGCTGCAGTATCCAAGCCACTGAAGTGAGTTGCAGAGCGCTCTATTGATTTGAGTGGCTCATGAGCAAACGTACTAAATGAAAGCAGCGCAATAGACAAAACAATCGTTAAAACGTAATTAATTTTCATATAAATCCAAAGTTAAGATTGAGGACCAAGAACAGTAGTCAAAACAGCGGTGATCAGAAAAATGCATAGTCCAATGAGCATTTCAATTTGGATCGAACGGCGCATTTCTATCGCTGCGTTACTGTGCGTTAAAAGCTTGGGGGTTGATTTTAATTTATGCCATGCGGCAAGCAGCAGGATCGCATTGACAAAGCCCAGCTTTAACAGCAGGCTTTGTCCATAGATTTGATTGAATAAATTACCTACAGAACCAACTAGCTCCCATGCTAGCAGAGTGCCGGCAAGGAGCAGCAGGCTCACCAGTCCTATAGCAAGATGACCAAATTTCCGCATCAGAGTGTATAGCGGTGTAGGCGATAGGTGTAGGCATGCTGCTGACAACGGCCAAAGAGCGCCCATCCAGCTTAGCGCGATGATCACATGCACAGCTAACGCATAACCATATGAACGTTCCAGTTGCACGGTATGCCCGGAAAGCATGAATACATATCCAATACTCCCCCACAGAATTATTGCACCAAGAAGAGTCACGATAAATTGAGGCGTTTTTTTGCGAGCGAGTTGCCAATAAAACGATCCACAAAAAGCAATGCCGACGATGAATATGCACAGCCGACTTATTGCAATAGTCCCTAAAGTAGATTGTGCAACCATACGTCGCATGACCGCATCAAACATGCCTGTGAAACCCGTTTGAGATAGCGACCCCACTTGGAAAAAGAAATCCAACGTAGTCGCGAAAACACCAACTAAACCAAACATAGCCATATACTTAATAATATGACCTTGCAGAAGCAGACGAACTTGAGATTGTTTTTCCAGACTAAATGGCACTAAAAGAAGGATAAGAAATCCGCCTAAAAGCGCCGACAGTCCTAGATAGACAGTAAGCTTCGTGGATAGGATCAATACTTCCCAAATTGCCATTTTAATCTTCCTCTTTAATGGTCTTTGTGTTGACTATGGGCTTTTTTGTCATCTTGCATGGACTTGCTTCCGTGAACCATGAAGTCAAATGAACCGTCCATTTTGTGCCCATCCTCACCAAGTAACATCCACTGTGCGGTATAGTTACCCGGCGATAACGTCGGTAAGTCGTAATTAAAGAAAGTGCTAGACTCCATCGATGGAGAAAAATTAAAGTCGACAGGCTCGCCGTTTTGAGAATTTAACGTCAATTTGGCCAAACGAACTGGCTCAGTAAAAACAACGGACAATTGTGGAGGCGATGACATTAACATCGCATTGTTTTTTGGCATGGACGTTTTCAACGATGTGTGAGCATAACTGCTTGTGCTCAAGAAAAGAGCGGTCAGTAAGAACGTTGACAATAGTGTTTTCATAAATAAACCTCGGTAGTTTTAAGTAGTAGTAAATGGTGAAAATGAATCGATTTGTATAGCATTTTCATTGACGGAGTAGCGTAATAGTAATTGGGTTACATCGTTCATCATTGCCGGAGGACCGCAGAGGAAAAACAAACACCGATGGAGGTCGCGATGTGTATCTAAAAATACGGCCAAAGGTATTTGCACGCGCCCCACCGGTCCACACCAAATTGAAGAGGCGTTTGAAACAATCGGTTGATAGGTAAAATTAGAATGTTGTGTTTCAACCGCTTTTAACCAGCAATGATTTGCCAATTCAACAGGGTGTTTGGCGCCATAAAAGAGGGTTATAGGCAGTGTCGAATGCAAGCCAAATATTAGTTCATCGATTAGAGCTTTTAGAGGTGCTATACCCGAGCCCCCACCGACCAACACAATTTCTCGTACACCAAGGTCATCAAGTAAGTTAAATCCCCCTCGAGGCGCAACTATATCAACCACCGTGCCGATGCTTAAATTACCAAGGTGAAAAGAACCGATGCCAGGTCTTTGGTTGTTAGATTGTGCCGGTTGCATTTTTATATTGAATGTAAGCACGCCACTACCATCATTTCGGTTTGCAACTGAATAATGCCTGACAGTGTTTGGATGGGAAAATGTAGCTGATTCAAAACGCGGCCAATAAGGCTGATAGCGTCTCGGTAAGTCTTTCGGAAACGCTAAAGATTGACCTTCTTTAATCGTGAATTGAACAAAACTGCCAGGCTTAAAATCCAGTGGAACACTGCCTTGATATTTAAATCTTAATTCTTTGATAAAGGGTGTAATGAATGTGTTTGAGAGCAACTCGCATGATACTGTTTTGGGGTTTGGAGACTCTACAAGCTGAACGTTGCCTTTCAAATCAGTGTTTTGCTGACAAGCTAAACGATACCCGGACAACAACCTGTCTTGAGATAAGCGGTATCGTTCTGCAACTGAAATGGCAGCCGATGGATCAAGGCGCACAATACATTGGCCGCATGTTCCCCCTCCCCCACATACTGACCCAATAGAAAGGGCGTTGTGCTGTAGACAATCCAGAAGTGATTCATTGTCCTTAGCAACGACGTTTTGGAGGTAACCTTGCTGATCTCGTACCACTAAGTCTTGCTTTCTATACGACCACCCAATGAATACTTGCTTATTTTTAACGAGGCTAACCAGCCACGTAATTCCTGAAATACTCAACAGCACAGTCAGTAACGCGAGAGCCTTGATCCACCAGTGATTAAATGAGCCGGTGTTCTGATAATCCATAAAGTGCAATAGCATCAACAAGTTTGTCCATTCCCTGTTGCTATCGACGACGCCGGCTAATTCCCCTGTCGATGCTCGGACATAAATGTGTGTCGTTTCTCTGTCTGATAAACGTACATGCCAAACCGATTGTTGCTCTTTGGGTAGATGCTCTATCGGCGGATCAACACGGCGCAAATCTTGAATAGGCGAAGTTAGCCGGAACTGATTGTTGACCAGATCACGGATATCGTTCGCTGTTAGTTCTATTTTATTTCCCTTTATCGCGTCTATTAACTCATACTCTCTTTCATTGGCATGTCTAGCATAGTGCGTCATAACCTTATAGGTCGGGTTTCCCAACAAGCTAAGCAGCTCAATAGAGAGTGCATTGGGTGAGCGTATAAGGACGTTCTCGACGGATATTAGGTTTGGCGTTAATACACTTCCTGCAATAGCGTCACTTGCGATTCTGGAGAGCGGTTTACTGTGCTCAGCCTGTCCGAGTAAAAAACCCGTAGCGAGCCAAACCATTAATTGTGAAAACACAATTAATGCAAGGTATTTGTGAATGATCCGCCAGAACATTTCAGTCAGCTGCCTTTCGCGATGACGAAAAGGAATAAGGCAGCAATAGCAAGCCTGCTAATGCGGCCAACAGCCCTATGATAGTCATGCTCACTAATAGTGTATTACTAACGTCTTCACCTTCTTGGTAATCCATAATATGGAGGCGCCATAACCAATCAAATACTTGCCAAGGGGCATGTCGAATATATTCAACCGTACCTGTGTCTTGACTGACGTAAAATGTTGGCGCAAGTGCGCCTTTAAATTCAACTCGCCATAATGGACGTCCTCGTTGCCCAACCGGACTATCCTCTTCGTTTTCACCCAGCAAGGTCACATTGTCGACCTCATACGACCGACTTGACCTGGACATTGCGATGGCGGCGGCTTGTTTGTCTGACAACGGTTGGATGACGTCTCCTGATAAGCCGCTGATCAGGTGCGTCTTACTGGTGAGGGTTAATCGGTAAACCGGCATCTCCCCCACACTGCCCAAAACGATTGACTTAGCATCAGGGTAGCGAGCGACTATCTCATCAAAGCCAACGTTTACCGTTGACAATGATGAAAGCGCGGGCGAACTTTTCATGAAATGATCGCCATGAATATAGTGGATATCAAACCAGACCATGTAGAGTCCACTCACTGACCAGAGGAGCATCTGCACACCGACAATCAACAGTAGGTATCGGTGTAACCGACGAGCAAGGCGACGCATAACTACCAATTACTCATCGTTTTGAGCTGCTGTTTTCGCCATATTAAATAAATGGCTGGTAAAATAAGTAGCGTCAATAAAATCGCACTGACCATCCCGCCCACCATGGGCGCAGCGATACGACTCATCACTTCAGACCCCGTACCTGAGCCATAAAGTACCGGTAATAGTCCGAATATAATGGTTGCGGTCGTCATCATGACTGGCCGGACACGCAAACCCGCGCCATGCAATACGGCTTCGGTTAGCATTCCTACGGTGGGTTTGATACCGTCCATTTTGCATTTGTCGATTAACGCCTGGTACTCATAATTCAAGTACACCAGCATAATGACGCCAATCTCGACAGCGACCCCGGCCAATGCAATGAAGCCAACGCCCACTGCCACTGAAAAGTTAAACCCCTCTAAGTACATAAGCCAAATACTACCGACCATCGATAAAGGCAACGTTCCCATGATGATCGCTACTTCAATAAAATTGCGGAAGTTGAGGTATAACAAGATCACGATAATAGCTAAAGTCAATGGCACTACATAGGTTAATTTTTCTTTTGCCCGCATCATATATTCATATTGTCCCGACCACGTTATGGAGTATCCTGCAGGCAATACCAGCTCCTCACTGACGACCTGCTGCGCCGCGACGACATAAGAGCCAATGTCTACGCCATCAATATCCACATACACCCAGCCATTAAGGCGTGCATTTTCACTTTTAATGCCTGGGGGACCATCTTCAATATACACATCCGCGACATCAGCCAACGCAATGCGTTTGCCTTGTGGTGTGACAATAGGCAACAATGACAATGATTCAGGTGATGAGCGATATGATTGTGGATATCGAATATTCACTGGGTAGCGCTCTAATCGTTCGACGCTCTGTGTAACATTCATTCCTCCAATCGCACTAGAAACAACTTGTTGAACGTCTGCTATGTTGAGACCATAGCGAGCGGCCCGTTCACGTTGGATATCGACTTTGACATAACGCCCGCCGGCAACGCGCTCTGAATAAACGGATGCCGTGCCCTCAACATCTGAAAGTATCGTTTCAATTTGTTGACCAATCTTTTGAATTTCCATAAGATCTGGACCTCCAATCTTGATGCCAACGGGGGTCTTAATACCGGTAGCCAACATATCAATCCGCGTTTTAATTGGCATAACCCATGCGTTCGTTAACCCCGGCAAATTAACCACAGCATCAAATTCTTTGATCAGATCCTGTGTCGTCATGCCTTCGCGCCATTGATCTTGAGGTTTTAATTGTATAAACGTTTCTATCATTGTTAATGGCGCAGGATCGGTTGCCGTATCGGCTCGGCCGACCTTGCCAAACACCGTTTCGACCTCAGGAACGGTCTTGATCAGTTTATTGGTTTGTTGCAATAACTCGCGTGCCTTACCTATCGAAATACCGGCATAAGTCGTCGGCATATACATTAAGTCACCTTCATCAAGCGGCGGGATAAATTCGCTACCGATCTTATCAATTGGCCAAAGCCCAATTCCCAGTACTATAACGGCGACCAGCATGGTCAACTCGGGAAA
>JAKVCY010000147.1 GCA_022448425.1 Thalassotalea sp.
AGAGACCTATGGAAGGTTTACAATAATTTAGCCGAAACTGATAAACAAATCGGAGCAATTTTAGATGTGTTAGAGGACGACGGCTTGTTAGACAACACTATAGTAGTTTTCTACTCTGATCACGGCGGTCCAATGCCAAAGCAAAAACGCCTAATCTATGACAGCGGGCTAAAAGTACCATTGATTATCCGCTTTCCCAACGGTCAGAAAGCAGGAACGATAGAAGAGCGTCTTGTGTCTTTTGTGGACTTCGCACCGACTACACTCGCTATGGCCGGAGTGCCCATTCCTGATTATATGCAAGGGGACAACTTTTTAGACACCTCAGATGAGAGAGAATACATTTATGCTGCAGCGGATAGGTTCGATGGTTTTACTGACACAATAAGAGCCGTCAGAGATCAATGCTATAAATATATTCGCAATTATCGTCCTAATGACCCGTATTACCTTCCTGTTGCATACCGAGAGAAAATACCGAGTATGCGCGAGCTACTTGCATTAAATGCTGCGGGTAAACTCAATGAAGCACAAAGCCAATGGTTTCGAAAAACCAAGGACGCTTATGAGCTTTTCAATGTTTGCAATGATCCTTACGAACTATCCAATCTTGCCTATATCAAAAACTATCAAAATAAACGTAATGAGATGGAGAGTGCACTGAACAACTGGTTAAAGGATATTGGTGACGACCCTTCAAGAACAGAGAGGCAACTCATAGCTACCTTATGGGGTGATGCAAGCACTCAGCCTAAAACCAAAACCCCCAAATTAGTCATTGAAGATGGCAAAGCCGTAATTGCTAGCGAGACGCCTGGAGCTTTTATTGCTTTTAGGTATAAACGGGATAAAACGTCACAAAATTGGCAAATATATAAAGAAGCGCAACCTATTAAACCCGGTCTTATAGAAGCTGTCGCACATAGACCAGGTTACATCGAGAGTGCTACGACAACGCTGAGCGTTGAAGAAAACTGATGTTCAAGGAATAAAAATGAATTTTGTAAAAGTATTTTGGCTTGCCGCAATAACGGTAATTTTTGTAGGAGCCTGTTCATCCCATTCTTATTCCAATATTGATAAACCCACATTATTAACTGTAGGAGAAGGATTCACGAACCCGCTTGGCTATTACGAATCAGTCCCTCGTTTTTCCTGGAAGGCACCGTTAGACAATAAAAGGTCCACCCAACAATTGGCGTATCAAATACAAGTAGCGTCAACATTTGAAAACTTAATGAATAAACCAGACAAATGGGATAGTGGCAAGGTCCAGTCTTCCGCCATGTCATGGGTAAATTACGAAGGTAAGCCAATCACCTCAAGAGAAAAGGTGTTTTGGAGAGTTAGGTTTTGGGACGAAAACAATATCGCCTCGCAATGGAGCGACGTAGCGCACATTGAGTTAGGCCTGCTTAAAAATAGCGACTGGAAAGCTTCATGGATAGGGGCGAAAGAAACCCAAGCAACTGAATCACCCTCACAAAGCACTTTAGCTACACCGCAGTATTTTAGAAAGCCGTTTTCGTTAGATAAGAAAGTGAGTAAAGCAAGGCTATATGTAACGGCGAAAGGTGTGTTTAAGGTTTTTTTAAATGGTGAGGACGTCACCGCCAACGATGCATTGCCACCAGGTTGGACACCTTATGAAAAACGAATTGAAACCCTTACCTATGATGTAACCTCTTTAGTTAACCAAAACGAAAATGTACTTGGGGCCATCATTGCAGGTGGTTGGTATTCGGGAAGAATTGCAGATTTAAAGGAAACCGACCATTTAAAACCTCCACGGTTTCTTACTCAGCTTGAAATTACTTATTCAGACAATACGACATTACTTGTTACAACGAACGACTCTTGGAAAGCAACACAGTCGGGGCCCATCCGTTTTGCGAGTAATTACGATGGAGAACGATATGACCAGCGGTTCGAAATTGACGGTTGGACTAGACCAGGTTTTGATGATTCGAAATGGAGCACTGCTGTTACCGAGGTGGTAACGCCTGACACACTCTTACGTCCGAAACGTCACTTACCCGTTCGTAATATAAAGCAGTTAGCCCCAGTATCATTCGAGCAAATTGATAAAGACACCGTTATTTTTGATTTTGGCCAAAACATGGTGGGCGTTCCCACTATCAATATTCCCGTTAAAGAAGGCAAAGAAGTTAAATTACGCTTTGCTGAGGCACTACATAAAGGAAGCTTTTACACAGAGAATTATCGTTCTGCGCATTCAACGGATTACTACTTGCCGTCA
>JAKVCY010000148.1 GCA_022448425.1 Thalassotalea sp.
TTTGAGTCTATGACCAGAAGCAATAACCGTATTGAGATTGAAGGTACTAGTGATTCGAACAATCGCCTTTCCGACTTTATGCGCGCCCTGGATAATTCAAAAGTGTTCGTTGCCGCAGAGCTTTCTACTATTAAATCAGACAGCAGTGCAGCAAGAGCTATTAGCAACTTTACGCTTACATTTTCGATAAATCCTAATGTTGCTCCCCTAGAAATTGAAAGTGGAGAGGCGCAATAATTATGAAGTTTGACGTTTCAAAACTAAAAGAACTCAACGAACTCGACTTTGAACAAATCGCCATTTGGCCAAATGAAGTTCGCATTGTTGTAGCCGCATTTGTGGCAATACTGGTGGGCGCATTAAGCTATTACCTGTTAGTCAGTCCAAAGCTTCCAATTAAAGATGCGGCTGAATTAAAAGAACAAGAACTAAAGCTACAGTTCGAAGCCAAGTACCGTATTGCGGCTAATTTAGAAGCCTACCAAGCCCAACTTGCTCAAATTAAAGAAGACTTTTCGTCTATGTTGAAAAGTCTTCCAACCAGCAACGAAACACCTGGCTTGCTTGACGATATCACCTACGTGGGCACCGCTTCGGGACTTACATTCGAGTTGTTAAACTGGCAACAAGAAGTACCAAAAGAGTTTTACACTGAGCTACCTATTGAGATGGAAGTGAGCGGGGGTTATCACAACTTTGGCGAGTTCGTTTCAAAAGTCGCAGATTTACCTCGTATCGTTACCCTTCACGATTTCGATATCAAGCGCGAAGCGGGCGGTCTTTCGCTCAAGCTTCAAGCTAAAACTTATCGCTCTGAAAACTCTTCAGATATCGAAGGAGATAAATAATGACTCGTTCGTTTTTGTCTCTTTTGACCATACTGTTAATTACAGGCTGCTCACCTAAGCTCGATGACCTACAGGCTTATACCCAGAGCGTAAAAGAGCGCGCTCAGCCTCAAATTGAACCTTATCCAGAGTTTAAAACACATCCGCCCTTTAGCTATTCAGCGAGTGCGTTAAGAAGCCCTTTTGATCGCCCTAAAAACAACACTGCTCCGGTAACAAAAGCGCGTGTAGAAAACTGTTTACAGCCTAACTTTCAGCGCCCTAAAGAAGCATTGGAAGCCTATGGCGTTGATGCCCTTGCGTTAACCGGAAATTTTGCGGTTAAAGGAGAGCAATGGGCATTATTAAAAAGTAACGATGGCGTATTGCATAAAGCAAAAGTAGGGAGCCGTATCGGCTTGTTTTATGGCAGAATTACGCAAATTAGCACCGATTCAATTACTATTGAACAGTTATTACCTGATGGTGCGGGCTGCTGGCAAAGGAAAACAACAACAATGACTACAGCATCGAAGGCGGGAGAGTAAGCATGGCCGAACGATACATATTCAACAAGTCTCTGAATCGTAGAGCGCCTAGGTGGTATTGGCTGGCCTTCGCTGTGGCTGCAATATTTTCGTTTACAGTATTTGTCTCGCCAGTAAAAGCTCAAGAACCGTTATTGGTTGACCCTGATGCTAAGCAAAATGCTTCGACGGCAACCACCACGGTTACTAACATCGACTTTACCCAAGCAGCTAATAATACGGCTGTAACACTTGTGAGTTTTGAGGGTAAAGCTCCCAAGGTACAACTTATTGAGTCACAGGGAAAAGTGTCGCTTACGCTGCCAAACACCAAGTTGGGTGAAGACCAACTGGTAGAGCTTAATGTCGCTGATTTTGGCACGTTAGTTTCGACCATAGAAACCTTCGAAGATAAAAACGGATCACGCATTGAGGTTAAGTACTCAGGCCCAGTTACGGTTCAAAATACCGTGAAGGATGGCACAATTCGTTTAGCCATTGCGCCTATGAATAGCGCGCAACAAGAAGCGCTAGAAGCCGAGAAGAAGTACACTGGCGACCCTATTTCACTTGATTTTCAAGATGTTCCTGTGAGACAGGTTTTACAAATCATCGCCCAAGTGAATGGTTTTAATTTGGTAACCACTGATACCGT
>JAKVCY010000149.1 GCA_022448425.1 Thalassotalea sp.
TGGTAAGATGGAGATGGCAGCGAGTTGCAGAGAAGTCTCCCATCGATATTCGTGAAGATGCACGCATTGATGAAAATGCACCGCTACCTGAAGCATGGCCTGATGACTACCCACCACTTTTTGAAGATGTAGAGTGTGCCCTTGCCAGAACCATCCCCTTTATGGATGAAGTGGAGCCTGCTCAAGAGGTGCGTCACATGTTGCTTGATCTTATTGGTGAAGCAGAGTCCGTTATCTATATCGAAAATCAATTTACAACTCGTCAAGAAATAGCTGAGGCGCTTAATAAGCAGCTAAAACTCAAGCCGAATCTCTCGGTTATTATCGTTAGCTCTTACGAGCCAAAAGGCAAGTTTGAGTGCGAAGCGTTTTGGGCCAGCCGCATCGAATTTAAAGCTATTTTAGAAAAGGGAATCGACCCTAAGCGGGTAAAACTCACTTACTCTTCAATTGAAGATATGCAGGGGCGTAAAGCGTACAAACGCATCCACTCTAAAGTGATGACGATAGATAATAAATATTTAGTTATCGGATCATCGAATTTAAGTAACCGTTCAATGACCCTGGACACTGAAATTGATACGGTGTTGTTTGGTAACACTAAAGATAATCAAGCGTGTATAGAGCAAGTAAGAAACGACTTATTGGCTGAACATACAGGTCGTGACATCGATGCGATGCCGCCAATATTTGACAGTGAATACCCTGTAGAAGCACTGATGCAAGATCAGATTGCACATGGTTACGTGCTTACCGAAGTACGCGACGAAGTATTTACTGAACACTCGGTCAAAAATGTGTTCCGTGCATTATCTGACCCCGAAGAACCGCTTATTTCGGTGCCAACCCTGGATGGCGCGGCATTACCTGCACGCAATCCCAGACGCCGCAGTATCATGATTTTAATTGGGTTAGTCATAATAGCGGTTCTTGGCGGCCTTATGTATTGGGCAAGTCAGTCTATTCCGTGGTTAAGCTCTGACAGCATAAACGCGTTTCTAGAGAAGAGCCGTGGTACGTACTTTGCTCTTCCCACTGTTTTGCTGGTATATGTGGTTGGCGGTATTTTATTTTTCCCTGTCACCGTACTTTCCCTAGCGGTGGCCGCTATCTTCGGCCCTTTTTGGGGGCCTATTTACGGCATTATGGGAGCATTGATGAGCTCTGCAATTATGTTTGGTATAGGCAAACTATCGGGCAATGCAGGTCTAAGAAAAATTGGTGGTCCAAAAGTGGCAGCGGTCGACGAAAAGCTAAAGCGCAGCGGTATTGTTGGCGTAGCGGCTATCCGAATGTTACCTATCGCACCATTTAGTTTGGTGAATTTAGTGGCGGGCATTTCATCAATAAGTATCTTCCAATTCCTAATTGGTACGTTTTTAGGCATGTTTCCACCTATGATCGCAAAAGGACTTGTAGGTGACTCAATTGCGCAAATTTGGCAGAACCCTTCGGTGGAAACCATCAGCTATTTGGTTGGCGGTATCATTCTGTGGGGTCTCATGATTTGGGGTTCACAGAAGTTTGCTCGCTATTATCAAGCTCGAAAAGAGTCCAGCGATCAAGATGCTGAGAGTGAAACTAGTAGTAAAGATGAGGTGGAGAAATGTGCCGCATAGTGACTTATAACATTCACAGCGGAATAGGCAGAGACAAAAAACACGACTACAAACGCATAGGTCAGTTTTTGGCAAACAGCGGCGCAGACGTTGTATTACTTCAGGAGATGGATACCCGTCCTTCTGAGAGGAATACTGCGCAGGACATAAAGGATATATGTGCTGACAATACGTTTGATCTTATTCCCTCACCAGCCATCAGAGAGCCTGAGGGCTGGTACGGGAATGCAATTCTTACCCGGTTTGACGTGCTAAATCATGACACGGTGGATGTTAGTCAACGTGGTCGACAGCCAAGAAATGTTCAGGTTGTTGAACTCAAAACTGAAAAGACCCCGTTAACGGTCGTTAATACTCACAAAGGCCTTAAGAAGCTTGAACGTCGCTCACAGTTTTCGTTACTTCACGAGCACCTTTCCCATCGATTAAAGGAAAGACAAACGCCTCTTGTGTTAGCTGG
>JAKVCY010000015.1 GCA_022448425.1 Thalassotalea sp.
AAGAACACAATTTGCCGAAACATCAACTGCTGTGAAGCATGTGCAATTGCACGGCATAGTAAAACCTCATCCAGATGGTTTCGCGATCATTCAGCCTAGTAGTGATGGTCGATTAGATGCGCCAGAACAAGGCATGTATACCAGTGGTTCTGTAGTGAAAGCGGGTGATATTCTTGGTTATATACGTTATCAATACACTGCGTTTGATTTGGCAACACAATCAAGCGAGTTAGTTGCGGTTCGTAATCAAATAGAACAAATCTACCGAGATGTCGAGCGTTTAAGAAAGCTTGGCGACTTAGCCTCCAAGCAACGACTTGAACAGCTTGAAACACAACTTAATACATTCAAGCAGCAAGAAAAGGTCTTGCAACAAGGCATAGAAAACTCAGAGGCGCTGATTGCACCTATTGATGGGGTATTAGTTAATAAATCTGTGTCTAGAGGTCAATGGGTTGAAGCTGGAAAAACCTTATTCGAAATTGTCTCACCAAGCAAGTTTGTCGTTGAAGCCACTACAAGTAATGCAAACTTATTGAGTGAACTAACTACGGCTCAAATTACCCAGCTCCCTAATGTGACACTGAACTACACCGGAGCATCACCAGAATTAGTGAACGGACTTATTCACGCTAATTTTGAATCGTTGAATAACGCTGAAATTCCGAACATTCAAATAAATAAACCTGTTACCTTGCAAGCGCCTGTTGAGGAGTCGGTTGAAGGTATTGTTCTACCTGCTGAAGCTGTGGTGTTAAGCGCAAACAATTTGCCGCAAGTATGGATAAAACTATCAGCAGAGCGATTTTTACCACAAATAGTCGAGTTTGAAGAATTAGAGCCTGGTGTTGTGGTTATTACCAATGGCTTAGGGGCTGATAATCGCGTTGTGGTGGAAGGCTCTTCATTACTCAATCAGGTAAGGTAGGCGCTAGACATGTTTAATTTTTTAGTTAAATCGAGCCTTAGCAATCGGCTGGTCGTGCTACTTATCGCCCTAGTGATGATGGCCTACGGCTTAATGCAGGGGCAAAAGCTGCCTGTAGATGTATTTCCTAACCTGAACAAGCCAGTAGTGACTGTGCTGACTGAAGCTGGGGGTATGGCTCCAGAAGAAGTTGAGCAGCTCGTCACTTTTCCGCTAGAGAACTTACTCAATGGTGTAACAGGTGTTACGAGAGTTCGCTCTACATCGGGTATTGGTTTATCCATTGTTTATATTGAGTTTGAATGGGATACCGATATTTACCGCAATAGGCAATTAGTATCAGAGCGCTTAGACCTTGCGTCCGAACAATTGCCGTCTGGCATAACTTCAGTCATGGGGCCTGTCTCTTCGATTATGGGTGAAGTGATGCTGATTGCATTGCCTATTAGCGATGAACAAAAAGCTGACCCAATGCAGGCAAGAGAGTATGCAGATTTTGTTCTTCGTCCGCGTTTACTGTCAATTCCAGGTGTCTCTCAAGTAATCCCTATTGGTGGTGAAGTAAGACAGTTAAGAGTTGCGCCCAACACTATGCGTATGCGTCAGTTAGGTATTAGTTTGGAGCAGCTTCAATCCTCACTTGAGGACTTTGCTGCTAACTTTGGCGGTGGCTTTATTGACCTTAATAATCAGGAATATTTGATTCGTCATAAGGGTCGCACACTAGACATCACCAATTTACAAAACCTCGCAGTTGGTTGGCAAAACCAGCAAGCCATTTTGCTTTCACAAGTGGCGAGCGTTAGTTATTCAGCAGCGGTTAAACGTGGTGACGGTGGCTTTAATGGAGACCCAGCAGTTGTTATCAATGTGCAGAAACAACCGAATGCTGACACAGTTCAGTTAACTGAGCAGATTGAATTGGCATTAGAGGAATTAAAAACAGGCTTGCCAGAGGGAATGACTGCTCCGAAAGTGCTGTTTAGGCAAGCTGACTTCATTACTTCATCTATCGACAATGTTACCGAAGCACTAAGAGACGGTGCGATCATGGTAACGATTATCTTGTTCTTGTTCTTACTATCTGTAAAAACAACGATAATTTCATTGTTTGCAATTCCATTATCGCTAGCTGTTACCGTCCTTATTTTTCAATGGCTGGGTCAAAGTATCAATGTCATGACACTAGGTGGCTTGGCAATCGCTATTGGCGAGCTAGTGGATGATTCGGTAGTTGATGTCGAAAACATTCTACGGCGCTTAAAGCAAAACGCACTAGCGGAAAAGCCTAAATCGGTATTTGAAGTAGTGTGGCGAGCTAGTGTTGAAGTACGCTCTGGCATCGTTTACGCGACGGCTATTGTCATTTTGGTATTCCTACCATTGTTTGCCTTACCTGGTATCGAAGGTCGATTATTCTCACCCTTAGGTGTTGCATACATCGTGGCGATTCTCGGTTCACTCTTGGTGTCGATGACGGTAACTCCAGTGCTTTGTTATTACTTATTGCCTAATGCGAAAGTTATTCATCAAGGCGATAGTGTGCTTGTTGCTAAATTAAAGCATTGGCAAGGCTTATGGATTGAATGGGCATTGCCAAAATCAAAGCAACTGATTGCGGTTGTTGGTGTTGTTGCGGTGGTTACCGCAACCAGTGTCACGCAATTTCCAAGAGCGTTTTTACCGTCGTTTAACGAAGGCTCACTTGTGCTAGGGATGATTTTCGAACCTGGAACGTCGTTGGCAGAGTCTAACAAAATGGGACATCTTGCCGAGTCACTTCTTCTGTCTGTACCAGAGGTTACGCAAGTAGGCCGAAGAACAGGGCGAGCTGAATTAGATGAACATGCCGAAGGTGTAAATTCATCGGAAATTGATGTCGATTTAATCCCTTCAGAGCGCAGTCGAGATGAAGTGCTTGAAGATATTCGTGAAAAACTTTCGGTTATTCCAGGGCAAGTCGCCATCGGTCAACCAATTTCACACCGTTTAGACCATTTGCTTTCGGGTGTTAGAGCACAGTTAGCGATTAAGCTTTTTGGTGATGACTTAGAAAGCTTGCGAATAAGTGCTGCGTCTATTCGAAGTAAACTGGAAGAGATACCTGGGTTGGTTGATATCAATATCGAAAAACAAGTATTGATACCACAACTGAGTGTCAGACTGAAATACTCGGAGTTATCAAAATACGGTTTAACGCCAGGCTCAGCGCTACGTCAATTGAATATGCTAACCGAAGGTATAAGTGTTACTGATGTGATCGATGGCGTTCAGCGGTTTGAATTGGTTGTTCGACTAGATGATAAAAACCGAACGCCAGAGCAACTAGCGCAAACACTTATTGATTCTCCAGCGGGTAGTATTCCTGTAGCTTACATTGCAGATATTCAATTACTTGATGGGCCAAATCAAATACTGAGGGAAAATGGCCGAAGAAGGTTAGTGCTTTATGCCAACAGTGAAAATGTTGACGTAAAACAGCTTCTCACCCAAGTACGCAAAGTTATTGCGGCGGAAACACTGCCCGAAGATAGCTTCGTCAGCATTGAAGGTCAGTTCTTAGCGCAAGAGCAAGCAATGAGACTTCTTATTGTACTTTCTACCTTATCGTTTGCGTTGATATTCCTTGTTTTATACCTGCGTTATCAATCCATGATATTTGCCTCCATCATTATGTGTAGCTTACCAATGGCATTAATCGGTGCTGTATTTGCCATGTGGTTTACACATACGCCGCTTTCTGTCGCCTCGGTAGTCGGTTTTATCACCTTAACGGGAATTGCCGCTCGAAACGGTATTTTGAAGGTGAGTCATTACCTTAATTTAATCCGCTTTGAAGGTGAGTCGTTTAATAAAGCGCTTATTATTCGCGGTGCTAAGGAAAGATTGTCACCAGTGTTGATGACGTCAATGGTAACGGCGTTTGCGCTTGTTCCATTACTTTGGGCGGCGGACGAACCAGGCAAAGAGATATTGCATCCAGTGGCAATTGTTATTTTTTCAGGGCTGATGAGTTCAACGCTATTAGACACCTTACTTACACCATTGCTTTACTGGAAGTTCGGTAAGAAGCCTACAGAGAAATGGCTCAACACAAATTCAAAAGAATTAATTTAACAGGTTTAAACGTGGCACCTGAGCTTTAAAAAGCTAAGTCCACACTTTAATTTAACATTCATAAATACAAAGAGATAAAAGATGAAAACAAAATTTATAAACGTATTATTAATTTCATTAGGTTCACTATTATTTAATGCTTCAGCTTTAGCACACGGTGACGAAACACCTCAGCATGGTGGTGTTGTTAAAGTTGAACATGAAATGATCTTTGAATTAGTTCGACGCGACTCAGGTACTAGCCTTTATTTGCGAGATCACGGTAAGCCATACCCAACTGAAAAGCTTACAGGCAATGTTACTGTACTTGCCGCAGGCAAAAAATTAGATGCCGCACTAGTTCCTTCGGGAGAAAACAAAATGACTGCTGACGTAGTTATTCCAGATGGCGCTAAGGTGCTTGTGAAAGTGAAGGAAGACGGTCACCACTCAGTGACTGTTAGATATTCTTTCTAATAAATTTGTATGGAAGCACTCATTAAGTGTGAGTGCTTCCAACATACTCGAACAGCAGCTTCTGGCGCTGTGAATTGCACCGAATTCATTCGCACTTTTAACTAAGAGCTAAAGAAGTCTATTTAAATAGTAAGAAATGCGTGCCAATATATAAACTTTCGGGAACAACTGGCTTTTTAGTTTTCTGATAAAATTTGAATCTTTTTTCAAATTTCTCGCTAAGAGTGAATCGCAATCTAAACATAGATTGTTAGACATTTGCTACAGCCCATAAATTACCATTCAAGAATTCTGGCAATAAGTGACAATTGGAGAACAAAATAAAAAATTCAAGTTACTCGCCCAATCGATAGCTAAACTAAGTTAGTCTGGAAAACCAAAAAATATCATATGTTGAGTTTTTTTACTTTCTCTCGATGTGACGACACCAACTGTTGATTTAACGCATAAATTCAAATTGATGGAGAGAGCTGTTTTGAAAACAACATCAGATAAGATTTCACTAACAAGCGTAGATGAAAGTGCAGGGAATAGCATAGATTTACCGACCAAAGAAAGTACTAAATTTGCTAAAAATCTATTGAATTATTCCGCCATATTTTGGTTGGCAGCAATACTGATTGGCCAGTGATTATTCTTCTACTTCACAATGGCGTTTTATGGTTTCTCAGTGATTAACGACAACATGGAAATATCGAATCGATGGGAACTGCTGGGCAATACGCCATTTAAAGCTGGCGATTTCAGTGGCAATTTAATGTTTGCCACACACGCAATAGGAGCAGGTATCGTCGCGTTTGGAGGAGCCTTACAACTAATACCTAAGGTTCGCACTTACGCGCCTAGATTTCACAAAATCAATGGCTATGTGTACCTTATCACTGTCTTTTTTTTGGCAATTTCAGGGTTCTATTTGTCTTGGGTACGCAAAGCAAGTCCTGATGTGCTCTCTACGATTGGCACCAGCATCAATGGTGTGTTGACCTTAACCTTCGCCTATTTAACAGTAAAAACAGCTCGTAACCGAAAGATTATAGAGCATCGCAAGTGGGCAATTCGTTTGTTTTTAGTATCGAACGCGCAATGGTTTCTTCGCGTAGGTGTTTTCAGCTACTTTATTTCAAGCTCAGTGCAAAGCCTTCATTAAGCAGCCCATTTTTTGCCATTCTGGACGTTTGGCTGTTTTCTTGTGCCACTTGCAACCGCTCAACTGTACTTTTATGCCAAAGAAAGGCAGAGCACCAAACTTAAATACCTCGCCAGTGGTGTTTTGTTTTCATTAACAATCTTAATGCTTGTTGGTGTGATTGGCTTAACACCGTTTCTACAGCAATTGCTAAACGTTGACCCTATTAGCCTCTAGCAGAATAGAATAATTGAGTTAGGGGTAGAGAACCACAGAGAAGTAAGATTGGCGGAAACTTGTGTAAAAGTAGGACTAGCTAACCGATATCGCTGGCTGTGCTTGGCTAGGTCGCTATACTAATAGCAGTCAAATTTAAACTCTGTTACACAGGAAATGCATAAATGATTTATACCTCTCGTAACCTACCCAATATATTGCTCAAAGTTGTCATCTTGGTGGCACTAAGCTTTTCGACAATGGTGAAAGCGGAAGACAATCAATCGTTAACTAGCACATTAATGAGTCAACTAGGTGTCAGTGAACCGCAAGCAAATGGCGGCATGGGTGCGTTGCTACAACTGGCTAAGAGTACTTTATCAAATGGTGAATATTCTTCTTTACTGTCAGGTATTCCTGGGGCGAGTGATATGCTTGCGGCCGCACCAGAAATTAAGAGTGAAAGCAAAAGTGCTTCTTCTTTATTGGGCGGGTTTGGCGGAGATTCTCTAAAAGGATTAGCGAATAGCGCAATCGTGAAACAACAATTTGAGACATTGGGTTTGGATGCCGACATGATTGTCGGCTTCGCAAATACTTCAATCGACTATTTGCAATCAGAACAAGGGCAACAAGTCGTCTCGCTATTGAAAAAAGGCATTGCAGGACTGCTGTAAATCAACCAATTTTGCTAAAGGACTAAGCTAAGCGATGCTTTTGCCATTGCTTAGTCTTTCAATCTCAACGTTTGCCCCCTTAGAAAGTCATTACTAGGCTTTCTTGACGAATTTAGCCGTCACCATCATTTCGCCTACGCCATCAACTTTGCAGTCAAGTTCATGATCTTTCTTATCCAGTACACGTCTCACTAAAGCTTTTGTACCAATCTTGATGACCTGTGAACTACCTTTAATCTTTAAATCTTTGACCACTGTCACTTTGTCGCCATCAGCCAATAAAGCACCATTAGCATCTTTTACTGTTATTGCCTCTTCGGCTTCGACTTCTGCTGGGTTCCATTCATAGCCACATTCAGGGCAAATCAGCATCGACTGATCTTGGTAAACATATTCAGACTGACAACTTGGACAAGCAGGTAATGTATCGCTCATGGGTATTTCATCTATTGCGGAAAAATTTGGCGTAGTTTACCAGTTAATATTTAACGAGTCTTTTATTCACATCAATAACAAAGCACTTGTTCATGACGCAACCGCATCATCTTTGTTAGTGGCTAACCATGCGAACAACTTGTCGGCCAGTGGTTCAGGCGAAATAGGTTTACTTAAGTAATCATCCATACCAGCTTCAATACACTTTTCTCGATCTCCTTGCATGGCATTTGCTGTCATCGCAATGATAGGAATATGCTGGAATATGTCGCCTCCAAGACCGCTGCGAATAGCTCTAGTAGCTTGATAACCATCCATTTCAGGCATCTGACAATCCATGATAATCAGTGCATAGGGAGCGCTGAGTCGAGCGTTATTCAAACATGCGAGCGCATCCTTACCATTTACCGCAATATCGACTTTTTTGAAGCCAAATTTCGTCAAAATCCCCGTCGCCACCACTTGGTTAACACGATTATCCTCGACTAATAGTATGCGAGCAGCCCTAGCGGTCTCTGTGGCACTTTGTTCTGTCTCTATGCCTTGCTGCTGTTGCTTTGAACTCATAGCGCTTTCGATACCATTCGCAGCAGCTATATGTTCATCTCTTTCTACATTAGCAACGTTTGCTAGCAGCTCAGTAGGAGCAGAAAGTTGGTTAGCTAACTCTCGACGTAAAGAAATCAATGTTAACGGCTTAGACACATAATTATTGAAACCATTGTCTCGATACAAGTTAATATCGTCAGCTTGGTTAAGTAATGTCATTAAGATAATCTTGGTGTTCTGGCGTTGTCCTACCGCGCTACTTTCGAGCGCTAGAACATCTTTGGCTAATGTTATGCCATCAACATTGCCAAGCTGCCGATCGATTAACACCAAATCAAAATGTTTGTGATGTGTTTGATTATGTTCGCGGCATGCGGATACCAATTCTTCACGGGATGCCGTTGTGGTCACCTTACATCCCAGCAGCGTTAACTGACGTGATAGCATTGTTAAGTGCGCGCTATTGTCGTCAACCACCAACACGCTTTTCACATCAGTGCTGAAATTGTTTTCTAATACACTGGGCTTGCTACTTTTTGTGAGACTGACATTGAATGTAAAGCAACATCCTTTGCCTTCCTCACTAGTGACCCTGACATCTCCTCCCATAAGCGTACATAGTTCTTTGACAATAACTAAACCAAGCCCTCTTCCACCGAACTTACGCGTAATATAAGCATCAACGTGGCTAAATGACTTAAAGAGTTTCTTTTGTTGCTGCTTGGAAATGCCAATACCGGTATCTTTAACCGAGCAAAATAATCGTATGCTATTAGCTGAATTATTTTTGGGTGCGTTCCGCTGCATTAATCTTTCCAGAGAGCAGCGCTAACATCCCCGACAAAAATATAATAGTGAGGCGCATACCTTTGCCTTTTGATTAGTACTTGTTAGTAACCTTAGTCAATAACCTGATATTTTTGGAATTTATTCAGCTGCAAATCGCATTTATTAGCAATTGTGTGTAAAAGCGCTAGTCGATTTAGGGGAAAACAAAAGTATCGCTTATAATCAGCGGCTAGTTTACTTGAGCGTTACTCAACCAATCATGCCTGCGAAGAATTAAGGGTAAAAACAGTGAATCGAAAGAAAAAGATTAAAACGACGTTACTTGCCAAGAAAAAGAAGGCAAATGCAAAGTTACACAAATCAAACAAGCCAAAGTATGTCTCTAAAGCAGAGCGTGCACGACTAGCGGCTGAAAGTGAAACAACCGATAACACAATTGATAAGAGTACTGTCCTGGAAGGGTAAGCCTCTGAGGGCGAGGCATAAGGCAAGCATGAGTAGCTTCTGCCTATCATTACACCTGTTAAACCTGCGCTAACACACCACTAAGTTGAACTTGATTTTTGCCACTATTTTTCGCTTGATATAACGCCTTATCAGCTTGGTTAATCATGTGCTCTATATCAATTTTTGTTAGCAGGCTATCTTCAAATTGAGCTTCATGACTGCCTGCAATACCAAAACTTGCACTCAGTCGGAAAGTAATACCATCTCCAACGTCAATCACCATACTCATAAGCGATTTACGCAGCCTTTCAGCTTGTGCTAGAGCTTGCTCGCTACTTGTCTCAGGTAGGAAAATGATAAACTCTTCACCACCCCAGCGCGCCGAAACATCACCGCTGCGCTTTGTACTTTCTATGCAATGAGCGATCTGCATTAAGGCTTTGTCTCCTGCGCTGTGTCCGTAGGTATCATTAATCGACTTAAAGTCGTCAATATCGAGTATCATCACAGCTGCATCACGCTTTTCTCGCACAATGTTTTGCAAAATAGGGTTAACGACTGCATTAAACCCAAAGCGATTATTAAGACGAGTAAGCGTATCGCAGCGCGCATAGCTTTCCGCCAATAATTTATCGAGTTTAGCCATACGGAATTGCTGAGCAAGTATTACGGCTAGCAATATCGCCTCTAGAGCCATGCCGACTTCAATTGCTTTGAAGGTGTAATCATTGTAGGGAATAAGCAGACCTGCAACCGCCAACGTCGATACTGTGATGCACACAGCCGCGGTAACAGACGAGATTAAGAACGTAATGGCAAACGCCTTACCTGCTTTATGCGCGTATATACCCATTGCAATAAAAAGTGTGACGAAACCGCAATTGAGTACAAAGGCAAGTAACATTGAAAAAACGAGCTGTTCGAATATAAAGCCCACGATCATCCCAGCAGGAATGATCTGTGTTACCCGAATAATCAGCTTATCAAGCCTTGGCGCGTAAGATTGGGTATTTAGCAATAAGCGAGCAAAGTGCAACCCAGCAACGCTATAGGTGATCATTAAAAAGATATCGACCCAATCTTGAAAGTAAGGTCCATAATGAGGCGTAAACACAGCGTGAATTTGGCCGGTATATGAGAGGCTATTCAGTACAAAGCCTATTAAATATAGTGCATACAAGCCGTACTCTTTCTGGCGAATAAATACGAAAAGTACAAGGTTATAAAGCGCTAATGCCAGCATAATCCCGTATAACACACCATATTGATAGCCAGCGGCTAAATCCGAGGCTATCGCTTGCTCTAACGTGCTAAATCGGATTGGAATGGCCATCGGGCCAACAGATTCAACACGAATATAAACGTCGGTAATGCCCACTGGGTACTCATGCTCAAAAGCGTAAAAACGGTAAGGCATTGGGCGTTGTTCAAAAGGTAGTGCATCACCACCGACAACATGTCTCACCAGTCTTCCGTTATGCACCAGATAAGTGTCGATATGATCTAACCATGGTGTTTCGATAGCCAGTCGATAACTTAGGCTGTTTAAATCATTGTTAACGAGACTAAACTTCAACCAAGCAGGCCTTACTCCTATACCTAACGATACGGAGTCACTACTGCTAGTGCGAATTTGCTGATCCTGAAATCGCTCCTTGGCCTCTTCTAGCGATAATTTTACGTCTTGTTCTTGGAAAAAAGTGACTTGTTTTCCAATCATACCTTGTTCAAATTTTGGCAAGGTTATTGTCGGCACATAGGAAAATATTAGAGGATTAGCTTTCAGCTGGTTTAATAAACCAGATGCCGACAAAACAAAAAAAACGACAGCGGTAAAAACAATAAAAATTTTTGCATTCGGCCTTAATTGTGATTGCTGTTGAAATTCGTTCATTGGCTAATTTTGTCTTCTTACTTTGTTTACAACTGGATTTACTGCTAGTACTTCGCGCCAAATTTAACCGACTCGAAATACCAAATCCCTAGACCATATTACCATTAACACTGCGCTGTAGACACTTTGCGCATTAACTTTTTTGCAACATCTTGGATTGAGATTTGAGAGGATTTTTTCTTCGTAAAGAAACGTAAAGCTAAGCAATTAATTTATATATGAAATATTTTCAGCGAAAAAATTAAGGGGCTAATGAGCGGTTGTCAGGTAAAGTAAATGTTCTTGAATTTATTTGCTGCCACACGCCTTTTTCGGCGAGATTTTCATATGCAACGCGAAACTTTTCGATTAATTCTGGCTTCATTGACTGTTTACTAAAGACGAAATAAACAGCTTCACTATTAATGGTGATAGGATGTCTTTCCAGCATTTCGTAGCGCGCATCGTATTGTTTGTGAAATTCAAAATTTGTCGATTCTACAAAGAAACCATCGGCCCTTCGCTTGCGAATAAAATCTAACATGCGATCATTATCAACCGAGCGATTTATGCGCATATCAAATGTTGGATCCGATTTGGCTAAATTAGCCAAAGGCTCTCCGTAATACGCCCCTTTTTGCCAAATCCAGCGGCCATCATGTTTTGATAAGTCATTAAAATCATGTATCAATGGCGAAAAATCACGATGCGCTGCTAATATAATTTTCTCAATTCTATGCACACCAACGAATGCTAGATAAGCTTCTCGCTCTGCAGTTTTTGAGAGGTTCAATGTCATATCTACAACACCTTGCTCTAGCAAATTTAAACCGCGAGCAAGTGGGGTTGCATAGATGGAATAAGAGCAATTTGCTTCGTTGAAAAGCGCATCTAAATAAGTGAAATTCATACCTAACCATTGATTTGTCGTATTAAACGCAGAATTTGGCGCAATTGCTAAAGGTGGATAATGAACTGTTTGCACTTTTAAGTGACATGTCTCTGCCTCAGCAGAAGAGGTCGCCGACTTTGTTAACGCTTGATTAGTCTTCGCGCCTACAGAAAAGCTTAACAGTAAGCTCAATACAACAAGTACAACATGCATCTTTGTGCATTATTTAGTGGGTACGTCTAAAAACATTAGCAAACCGTATTTTGACCTGTCAACATCAAGTGGAATAACCAGATAAAATAGTTGTAATTAAATTTCAGACATAAAAAAACCGGTGACTAAAAAATCACCGGCATATTAGCTACAAAATCGAGCTATAAATTACAATTATTACAACAAGCGTTCACGTTGAGGAACGAAAAGAATTATAGAGTAACCACTCTATTACTGTAAAGTTAATTTTGTAATTTTTTTTCATTTTAGTTAAAAAAGTACAAAACAGAGCTTGAAAACAAAATAATCCGCTTAAAAGCGGATTATTTTTTGTCTGAAAAAGAAAATTTATAACAAGTTAGTGTGCTTGCTGCCAATTTTCCCCCATACCCGATTCCGCAATTAACGGTACACTTAGTTGAGCTGCGTCGTTCATGATTTCAACCAACTTCGCTGTCACTGCCTCAGCTTCACTTTCCTTGATTTCAAAAATCAATTCATCGTGTACTTGCATGGTCATTTTCACAACGTCTTTGTCTTGTGTTTGAATCCATGCATCAACAGCTAGCATTGCTTTCTTTATAATGTCTGCCGCGGTTCCCTGCATTGGTGCATTTATCGCAGCACGCTCTGCTGCTTTCTTACGTGCTTGATTGCGCGCTCTAATATCAGGCAAATACAATCTGCGGCCGTATAAGGTTTCAACGTAGCCCTGCTCACTCGCTTGCTGACGAGTGTCTTCCATGTACTGCATTACATTAGGGTAACGTTCAAAATATTTGTCCATATATTCTTGTGCTTGATTTCGGCCGACTCCTATCTGTTTCGCCAAACCAAATGCTGACATACCGTAGATCAAGCCGAAGTTAATCGCCTTTGCACTGCGGCGCATATCACTAGTTACACCATCGAGATCTACAGCGAAGATTTCTGCAGCCGTTGCACTGTGTACATCTTTGCCTTCACTGAAAGCTTTGACTAAACCCGGATCGTCCGACAAGTGCGCCATGATGCGAAGCTCAATTTGTGAGTAATCGATCGCGACAATCTTGTAGCCTTCAGGCGCGATAAACGCCTGACGAATTTTACGACCTTCTTCGCTGCGAATTGGAATATTCTGTAAATTTGGATCGGTCGATGATAGACGCCCAGTCGCTGCAACTGCTTGGTGATATGAGGTATGCACGCGACCTGTTTTCGGCTGAACCAATAACGGAAGCTTGTCTGTATACGTAGACTTTAACTTCGCCAAGCCACGGTGTTCTAAAATTAATTTTGGTAGAGGGTAATCTAGTGCCAACTCTTGCAATACTTCCTCCGCAGTTGAGGGCACGCCACTTGCGGTTTTCTTAAGTGGTGGGATCTTTAACTCTTCAAACAGAATCTCACGAAGTTGTTTTGGTGAAGCGAGGTTGAACGCTTTGCCGGCAATATTGTGTGCTTCAACTTCGAGCTCAGCCAATCGAGCACCAATCGCCTGACTTTGCGTTGCCAGTAAATCGCTATCAATTAACACGCCATGACTTTCCATACGCTGCAATACACTACTCAGCGGCAGTTCAATGTCGGTGAAAACTGATAAAGGCCCTTTGTCTTTCTCCAACTTCTGGTGAATAGCTTGATGCAAACGTAGCGTAATGTCTGCATCTTCGGCAGCATAGTGGCCTGCTTTTTCGATATCTATTTGATTGAACGTAAGCTGCTTAGCACCCTTGCCCGCAATATCCTCAAAATGCACAGTATCCACGTTAAGGTACTTTTTGGCTAAAGCATCCATGTTGTGACGAGTGGCAACGCTATTAAGGCAATACGACTCGAGCATAGTGTCATAAGCAACACCGTTTAGCTTAATGCCGTAATGACTTAACACATGAGCATCGTATTTAAGGTTCTGGCCTAACTTTTTGTAACTTGTGCTTTGTAACAAGGGCTTGAGTTTACCCAGCACCCAGTCAAGGTCTAATTGTTCAGGCGCATCAACGTAGTCATGAGCTAATGGCACATAAGCTGCCTTTCCTGGTTCACAGCTAAACGATAAACCCACTAACTCAGCTTTCATGTAGTCGATGCTAGTAGTTTCAGTATCAAACGCAAATGTACCTGCGTCCATCAGCTTATTAAGCCAAGCATTAAATTCCGCTTGAGTAAAAATAATGTCGTATTGGGTATCTACCGGTGCTGCTGGTGCATCTAAATCATCTTCATCAGCCGCTACACTCTGTGCCTCTGCTGCTTGTGGATCACCGCCCTTTTTCAAGTCTGCAAGGTGACGACGCAATTCGAATTGGGTAAATAATTCAGTCAGTTTTTCGACATTAGCTTCACTTGGCGCAAGGTCACTTGCACTTTGTTCTAGCTCAACATCGCACTTAATTGTGGCTAATTCATATGAAAGCGGCAGTTGAGTCAGAGCAGCCCTTAAATTTTCACCTATCTTACCTTTAACGCTATCGGCGTTATCAATAACAGTTTGCAAGTCTCCGTGCTCTGTTAGCCATTTAACCGCAGTTTTTGGCCCACACTTTTGAACACCTGGAATGTTATCAACTTTGTCACCCATCAAGGCTAAGTAATCGATAATTTGATCTGGACGAATACCGAACTTTTCTACAACGCCAGCTTCGTCCATTTCTACGTTTGTCATGGTGTTGATAAGACGAACATGCGGCGTTACCAGTTGTGCCATATCTTTATCGCCTGTAGAAATTACGGTCTCAATACCGTTTTCACTAGCCTGCTTGGCCAAGGTACCAATTACGTCATCTGCCTCAACTCCCTCTATGACAAGTAAAGGGAAACCCATGGCTTCAATCATTTCGTGAAGTGGCGCAATCTGACAACGAAGATCGTCGGGCATTGGTGGACGATTAGCTTTGTACTCTGGGTAAAGGTCGTTACGGAATGTTTTACCTTTTGCATCAAAAACCACCACGATATTACCGTTTGGATAGTCCTTTTGAAGGCTTTTGATCATATTTAATACGCCAGTGATCGCCCCAGTCGGGTGACCATCAGCAGTTGAAAGAGCTTGTAAATAAGGTACGTGATACGCACGGAATAAATACGATGATCCATCAACGAGAATAAGAGGAGATAACGATGAACTTGTCATGTTTTACGATTCAGTTTCCAGAAATTTCGCTAAGCATGCCACAAGCCAGCTTTTGTCTCTAGAAGAAGTGTGAATAAATACCGATTTTTCCACCAAACCCTGATAACACTGGGCACCTAGCTGTGGATAACTTTGTGCGTAAACAGCAGAAGCCTCCGACATGAACTAAAGATCAAATCGGATGTATTTGGTTAAACTGTTGAAAAAACTAAAAAAGGAGGGGCTAAAATCCTTTTTATACACAACGTTTGTTATTTTTATTTTTGTGGATAAAATTTTTATCTTTGCTTGAGCAGCTTCTGTTTCTTTATTGAACGAAACGCGGTTAAAAATTACTCACCAGCCAGTCAAGATATAAAAAGATAACAGATTAAGGGGCGATTGCCAGTTAATTGTTAAATTTTTTTTAACGTTATTTGAAAGATTTAAATAACTAAAATTTCTAAGTCAATAAAGACAAGTGTTGCCGACCACGCGTGGCGTTAGATACTCATATTTTCTAGGCAAAAATAAAACGCATCGTAACTGCTTCAAATGAAACGTTTCGATGTGTCTTTTTTGATACTACTCGTCTTCTCTTATAAAGACGATAGTTTATGTCATGGTCACAAACTCTTCGGCTGATGTTGGGTGAATTGCCACGGTGTTATCAAAATCAGCTTTCGTTGCTCCCATCTTCATCGCAACGGCAAAACCTTGCAATAGCTCATCACTACCGAAACCTATTGAGTGAATACCCACTATTTTCTCTTCTTTACCTACACACACCAGCTTCATGCGCGTTGGATCGCGATAGTCTTCTGTTATCGCTTGATAAAGTGCAGTAAATTGCGAGTTGTAAACTTTAACTTGCTCTTTACCATACTGCTCAATCGCTTCTTCTTCACTCAGACCAACTGTACCAATCACTGGATGGCTGAAAACCACAGTAGCGACGTTTTCATAATCTAAATGTTCATAAGGTTTATTGTTAAACAAACGTTCACATAAGCAGCGCCCAGCAGCAACAGCAACAGGTGTTAGTTGTACTCGTCCAGTGTTATCACCGACTGCGTAAATACCTTCTACATTCGTATTTTGATATTTATCTGTTGGAATGAAACCGCGTTCATCAGTTTCAACCCCTGTTGCCGATAAATTAATATTATCAGTCGCAGGTTCACGGCCAATCGCCCAAATTAAGCAATCCACTGGCGGTAATTGCTCACCATTTTCTAAATGAACAATTAACTGGTTGTCAGCTGTTTTCTCTACTGATTTAGGTGCCGCAAAGTTATGAAGCTTAGGACCATGTTTTGCCATTTGCTCAACCAGTGTATCGCTAAGCATATTATCAAAGCCACGAAGCGGCTTTTCTTTGCGAACTAATAAATGCGTGTCACTGCCTAGTGCATGCATGACTCCAGCAAGTTCAACTGCTATGTACCCAGCGCCTACAACGGCGACAGATTTTGGCTGTTCGGTAAGCGCGAAGAAGCCATCTGAATCAATACCAAATTCAGCGCCCGGGATATCAGGAATACTTGGACGACCACCCGTAGCAATAACTATATGGTCTGCGGTATAAGTTTCACCGTTTACTTCTACCGTGTTTTTATTAACAAACTTGGCAAAACCTTCAATCACGGTGACGCCATTTGCGGTGAAACCTCGTTGGTAAGCAGCATGAATTCGTTCAATATAGGCTTCACGATTTTTAATTAACGTTACCCAATCAAATGATTGCAATGGTGCATTAAAACCATAGTCCGGTGCGTAGTGCAGGGCATCTGCAATCTGTCCGGCATACCACATCGCCTTTTTAGGTACACAGCCCACGTTAACGCATGTGCCACCTATGGCTTTTGCTTCGATAACCGCTGCCTTTTTACCGTGTTTAGCAGCGCGATTAGCAGAAGCAATGCCGCCACTACCTGCACCAATTGCTAAAAAATCAAAATGTGTTGTCATTGTTTGTTACCTGTTGTCGAAAGCGCTGTTTGTAAGTTAGATAGGGGATCAAGCTCTACTTTACAAGTCTCGACAACAAATTAACTGGAATAGGTGCTTGAATTCATATCTTTTAGCCTCTATCTAATGACCTATAGTGAATAAAACTTTCAAAGATTTGTTAAGGCTCTTCTGATTATGACTAACCCATTGCTTGAGCAAGCAGGCTTACCTGCTTTTTCACAAATAAAACCTGAACATGTAAAGCCGGCTGTAGAACAAGCCATTACCCACTGTAAAGCAGTGATTGAAGAAGTATTAGCAAATAACCAAGAGTACACTTGGCAAAATTTAGTATTACCGATTGAAGCTGCTGACGACGCACTAGGTAAAATGTGGTCACCGGTGTCTCACATGAATTCTGTTGTTAACAGTGATGAACTTCGCGAAGCTTACGAGTCGTGTTTACCATTACTCTCAGAATACAGCACCTTCGTTGGTCAGCATCAACCGCTTTATCAAGCATATAAACAATTGGCAGATAGCACTCACTACCAAACGCTAGATACGGCACAAAAGAAAGTCATCGACAACGCTTTGCGCGATTTCACTTTGTCGGGTATCGCATTGCCAGCTGAAAAGCAAACTCGTTACGGCGAAATTGTTGCTCGTCTTTCAGAGCTTGGTTCAAAATTCAACAATAACACCCTCGATGCCACGCAGGCTTTTACGGTCAACATCACAGATGAAGCAGAGCTTGCAGGCCTTCCACAAAGTGCCAAAGATGCAGCGGCTGCTCTTGCTCAGGCTAAAGATCTTGAAGGCTGGTTATTTACGTTAGATTTCCCTAGCTATTTCCCAGTGATGACATACTGCGACAATGGCGAACTACGTGAGAAAATGTATCGAGCCTATGTCACTCGCGCCTCGGATGTTGGTCCAAACGGCGGTGAGTTTGATAACTCGGAAGTGATGGCCGAACTTCTAGCCCTGCGACACGAACTTGCTCAATTACTTGATTTTGCTAACTACAGTGAAAAATCACTCGCAACAAAAATGGCAGATACACCAGAGCAAGTCATTGGCTTCTTACAGGACCTAGCTGCCAAGTCAAAGCCTCAAGGTGAAGAAGAGCTTGCCGAGCTAAACACTTATGCGGAGCAAGAATTCGGTATAAGTGAACTAAACGCTTGGGATATAGGCTACTACAGTGAGAAATTAAAGCAGCAACGTTACGCTATTTCTGACGAAGAACTACGCCCTTACTTCCCAGAGCAGAAAGTCGTTGCAGGTCTATTTGAAGTGGTGAACCGATTATTTGGCTTAACTATCAAACAACGAGATGGTGTCGATGTTTGGCACAAAGACGTTAAGTTTTACGATGTATATGACGAAAGCGAACAACTTCGAGGTAGCTTCTACCTCGATTTATACGCCCGCGAGAAAAAGCGTGGCGGCGCATGGATGGAGGACTGTGTAGGTCGCAGTGAAAAAGCCGATGGCATTATTCAATTACCGGTTGCGTACTTAACCTGTAACTTCAATGGCCCAGTGGGCGATAAGCCAGCATTGTTTACACATGATGAAGTGGTGACTTTATTCCATGAGTTTGGCCACGGTATCCACCACATGTTGACGCAAATTAATGCCGCAGATGTTTCTGGTATTAACGGCGTAGCTTGGGATGCAGTTGAATTGCCAAGCCAATTCCTTGAGAACTGGTGCTGGCAACCCGAAGCACTTGCTTTCATCTCTGGGCATTATGAAACGGGTGAGCCGCTACCACAAACCATGCTAGAAAAAATGCTTGCTGCTAAAAACTATCAATCAGCAATGCATATGTTGCGTCAACTAGAATTCTCTTTATTCGACTTCCAAATGCACACGAATTACGACCCTGCAAAAGGTAACGAAATTCAGCAAGTGCTTAACGCCGTGCGTGAACAATACGCAGTAGTAAAAGCACCTGAGTTTAATCGTTTCCAACATGGTTTTGGCCATATTTTTGGTGGCGGCTACGCAGCAGGTTACTACAGCTACAAATGGGCAGAAGTCCTATCAGCTGACGCTTTTAGCAAGTTTGAAGAAGACGGTATCTTTAACCAAGAAACAGGTCGCTCATTCTTAACCAATGTTCTGGAAAAGGGCGGCTCAGAAGAGCCAAGCGAACTATTTAAAGCTTTTCGTGGTCGTGATCCACAAATTGATGCGCTATTGCGTCATAGTGGTATCCAAGGTTAGTAGGCGCCACGAATAATGAAATTAGAAAGTTTCGATAAACTTTATCAACGCGCCAGCGAACGCAAAGGCGGAGTGAAGCAGCTCAACATGTTGCTACCCGCTAATGAAAATCAAGATGCATTGTTGGCGTTAAGCGATGATCGTTACCTTGCGGCAAAGACCAAGAAAGTTTTTCAATCAGGCTTTGTCTGGCGAGTGGTAGAACAGAAATGGCCAGATTTTGAAGAGGTTTTCTTCAAATTCGACATTGAGAAAGTCTTGATGATGCCTGACGACATGATGGAGCGTAAAGCAGCCGATCCCAAAATCATCCGCAACTTTAATAAAGTGAAAACCATTAAAGCCAATGCCCAAATGATCTTTGAAGAGCAACAAAACGGCCACAGCTTCGCCGAGTTTATTCGTGAATGGCCAAGCGAAGACATTATCGGCTTATGGGCTTACCTCAAGAAGCACGGTGCACGCTTGGGTGGAAACACGGGACCATACGCCTTAAGAGCACTTGGCAAAGATACTTTCCTTGTTACGCGAGACGTCGAAGCTTATTTCCGTGCCCACGATTTAATTTCTGGCGGCACGCAAACCAAAGCATCACTGGGCACTATGCAAAAAGCATTTAACCAGTGGCATGCTGACTCTGGTTTAACCTATGGTCAACTGAGCCAACTTGTGGCCTTTGCAACTGGCGACAATTACGTGCAAGTGGAAAGCTAATGGCTGAGGCTCAAATTCTCACGCCATTGACAGAAACCTTAGCCGTTGCCTACGTTCATTCAACCGACGCCGAATATGCTAAGAAAATTGCCAATAAATGGCAGTTTAAGTACATAGGTGATATTGCGTCGGTTGGTAAACATTCTGAATTGGCGTTTGTGTTGCAAGTTCAAGATCAGGTCCTCGGCCTCATTAAAGTCGATGAACCTAAACTTTCGCCTATTACTGTCGATTTTGTTGAAGGTGCTGTCGCTCACCGCCGAAAATTCGGAGGTGGACGTGGTCAGGAAATTGCGAAAGCAGTTGGCCTAAAACATGGCTTTTCGCCCAAGGTGCTAGACGCTACTGCTGGTTTAGGGCGCGACGCATTCGTACTTGCAACGCTAGGGTGTGACGTCGTTTTAATGGAACGTAATCCAGTAGTTGCTGCTTTACTTGAAGATGGACTGAGTCGGGCAAAGCTTCATGGCGATGTAGCTGATATCGCAGCGCGAATGTCGCTTATTCATCACTCATCAATTGACGAAATGCAAGCACTTGAAAACTTAAGTGACGACATTGACGTAGTCTATTTAGACCCTATGTATCCACATAAAGAAAAGTCTGCACAAGTCAAAAAAGAAATGCGCGTGTTTCAATCTCTAGTTGGTGCTGATTTGGATGCGCACCAGTTACTAGCGCCAGCGATTGAAATCGCCAAGTACCGTGTTGTCGTAAAACGGCCAAGTTATGCAGAGCCAATTGCTGATAAAAAACCATCAACGGCCATAAAAATGAAAAAAAATCGCTTCGACATCTACGTAAATCAAGGTATTCCCAAGGCGTAATTTAATTAGTGTTTTCAAAAACATGCACTGACTCTTTTTATTTGGTGGACGGTGCATGTTAAATCGACAAGCCTCCTTTGTAACAAAACCGTCATATTTTTGCAGTAAACTCCTCGCAACTCAAAATACGAAGGATTTACCTGTGCGCGTATCAACTTTTTCTCGAACTTCAGTTGTCGCTATTAGCAGTTTTGCCCTTATCTTTCTTGTTGCCATGTATCAAGTGGCAACTACACTCTCTGAAAATCGCCTGTATCTTGCCGAATATCAGAAGCTAAAGTCCCTAACAACCGTTGAATTTCATCGCACCATTTCGGACTATCTTACATCTGGCGATGCAAGCCTACTTAACATTGCAGAGCAGCAACTCGATGATATCAACTCAAGTGCTGAACGCCTCAATATTCAGACCCTAACGACGCCTATCGCGGAAAAAGCTACTAAGTTAAAAACCGATATTAATGGGACTTATCGCGCACTTGGCAAACTCAGCGGAGATCCCCTCGCCTTAGTTCGCACAAGCGAGCAAGATATGACGAGTATCAATGGCAGCTTAACCCAATACGCTCAAGAAAGTGATGCGCTTAATGAGCAGCAACTTGCTCAATATCTAGCGACTACAGCAACAATTGGCAATGCATTAAGTACGCTTGTGATAGCTCGTGACAAGCTATTTCAATCTGAAAACTTAGACGTTGGCTCTGTTCGACAGCCAATTGCAGAGCTTAATCAACTTATTAATCAACTTAAAACTTTTCCACTGCTTGCCATCATCGAAGAAGAAGATGATGAAGACGAGTTAGGTGACGATGACGATTTATTGCTGGATGATGAAGAGGATGCCGTTGACTTAAGTGAAGACGCCATTGATGAATTAGCCTCGCTAATTAGCCGTTATCAGAGTGAAATTAACAATACTATTAGCCTGCAAAATGAGAGAAACCAGGGTTTTAGTCAGCTCAATAAAGATGTTCAAATGATGGAGCAAATTATCCTTGAGGGTGAGAATGAAATTCTAGCCGAGCAGAAGAGCATTAACACGCGCATCAATTGGGTGGTTATTGTTCTGCTGTCGATTTTAGTGGCGTTTTTAGCGGCAAACTATTGGTTAACACGTACGGTAGTATTGAACCCTCTGATAAAACTCCGCGATAGCTTTGTACAACTTGTTGATCAAGGCCGAGTTGACCTTATTACCGGCATTTCATCAAGAACTGAATTAGGTCAGATCGCCGATAGCTTCAACAAGATGGTGACGCAACTTGCCGAAGAGGATAAGCAAAAAGCGAAGCAATTAGGGTTGGTATCAAATGCAATGCAAACCATGGAGAGTCAGGCCAACAGCATCCTTAATTCATCTTCAAGTACCAGCGAGCATTTAAGCGCGGTAGATGACATTATGACGGCACTGTCTCAAGTGACAGAGCACGTTAATACGCTCTCGCAACAAGTCGTTGAAAACGCGCAAGCTACGCAGCAGGCAATGAATGATAGCCAGCAAAAAGTGGAAGAAGTGCTAAGTGCGAGTGATGAAACGAATTCTGCTGCGACATCAGGTAAAGAAGCAATCGAATCTTTGAGCCATTCCGTCGAAAGTGTGGGCTCAATCGTTGATGTGATCAGCTCAATCGCCGACCAAACCAATTTGCTTGCGTTAAACGCTGCGATTGAAGCCGCCCGAGCAGGCGAGCATGGTCGAGGTTTCTCAGTGGTAGCGGACGAAGTGCGCCAACTGGCAGCGAAAACCCAAGATTCACTGAAACAAGTAAGTGATCGTTTAGAGCAACTAAACACAGCCAGTAAGGCACTAGAGTCGAATATTTTTGGTATTGAAAGCGCCTCAAGCCGCCAGCAAGAAATTTCCCAGGTACTGAAAGAAAACGCCGCAAGTGTTGTTGAGCAAGCGATTACATCAGCGAATGTTGCCGCCGATTCACTTGAACAAATTAATCAGCAACGTCAACACTTCGCCGAGTTTGAGCACGCGATGCAGAATGTTAACAACGAAGTAGCACAGTCGAGAGAGCTGGCTGAAACCATCTCACAAGATGTTGCAGAGCAAGTTAACGACATCAGTGCAACACTTAAGCAAGTTACTAAGTAACCTGAGCTGCGCATAAGAAATTGAACTAAATACCCTTGTGGTGATCAGATCTTTCGACAAAGTGACACAAGATTACTAAGGCAAGGGCATGAATAACTTAGATGCAATTTACGTAGAGGTCGATGATTTTTG
>JAKVCY010000150.1 GCA_022448425.1 Thalassotalea sp.
GGCTTGGATGGCTAGGTTTCATGGTGTGGCGACTAAGTATTTAGAAAATTACTTAGGTTGGTTTAGATTTTTAGATACAAATGAAAACCCTAACAAAAACAACCTGTTCAAAGCTCAACAACACTTAGCGGGAACATAGCCAAAATGTAAATTGGATGCGAATGACCGTCCGCTTTGTGCCATTCACGGCCAGTCAACTTAGGTTAATCACTTTGAGTTTAAAAATAAGAGCAGACTTTCAATTTAACTGACTTTGAAGCATTAAGGAATTTGACTTGACCTAATGTTCAATTTACATCACATCAACAAACTAAAATTTAAAACCTTGCTCAAACTCTAGAAGCTTTCTTTTTAATGGTAACCCTCCACCATAGCCAACTAACTCATGATTTGAGCCTAGAACTCGGTGACAAGGAACAATAATAGCAAGTGCATTCGCACCATTTGCAGAGGCAACGGCTCGAATAGCAGCTTTTTTACCAATTTCAATCGCAAGATCCCGATAGGTTGTAGTATCACCATAATCAACATCCATCAAAGAGCGCCATACTAATTTCTGAAACTCTGTCCCAACATGTAACAAACTCATATTGAAAGAGCTCCTCTGCCCCAAAAAGAACTCTTCAAGTTGATTTTTAGCTTGCTCTAGAACTTCGTCATTCTGCTCAATGAAACTAGCTTTTAGCCCCTGCTGAATCCTTTTATCGATACTAGCTCTCATTTTTCTATAACGAAAATCACACAAACATAAGTGATCCTCATACGAGCCTAAAATAAACTCTGCATAAGGATGTTTATAATATTGAATGTTAATTCGGCTTTTCATGATACTAAATACAGGCAGGAATGATTACTCACGAAGAAGTTAAATAAACAGTGGCTTACAGGATTCTTTAACTTTAATATCAACTAAAAGATTTGTCAGTTGTCCGTAAATACTGTCATGAGAAAAATTCCCTGTACTGACACGTTTAACACCTAAATCTGCTAATACAGTTGTATCAGGTAAGTCAGGCATAGCCATGACGTTCACGGGTAGCGATGTTGCTTCAACTATTGCACGAATATCTTCTTTACAGGTAACACATGGGAAAAACACCCCGTTTGCACCAACATCTTGATAACTTTTAGCCCTCAAGGCCGCTTCATCACGAGCACCTTCTATACCTAGTAAGAAAACATCACTGCGTACATTGATGAATACATCAACACCAAGCTCCGCAAGATATGTTTGCAACTTACGAATTAGTTCAGAAAAGTTTTCACGTCCTACTAAGGTTCTTGTTTCGCCCACTATGCTATCTTCGATATTTACACCAACAACTCCAAGCTTGCTTAATTGCTTTATGTTTTCAGCGATAACCTGAGGGTCTCGGCTATATCCTGCTTCTATATCAACAGTTAAAGGCAGCGACGTTACGGCTGCGATGCGCCCAACCATAAATACCAGTTCATTAAATGGCATCTGTTCTCCATCTTCATAACCAAGTAAGCTAGCGATAGCTGCGCTAGAAGTACCTATTGCTCTGTAACCAGCTTGCTCTGCGCATTTAGCACTTGTTACATCCCATACATTAGCTAGTAATAGCGGCTTATCTTGTTGGTGCAGTGTTTCAAACTCTTGCATTATATTTCCCCGAAGTTATTTAGAGTGACTCGCTACAATGCACTCTTTTTGAAATAACCATTATTCTCGTTATTCTCCATGCTAAACACCAACGATAAAAATCGACTTGTTGTATAAGAAACACTTATAATACTGTCAAAGTATCACACGGAGCGCAGACAGTGTTTAAAAATATAAACTTATTGGTGACATTTGAATGTGCAGCAAGACATCAAAGCTACAGCATAGCAGCAAAGGAGCTGTGTATATCTCAAGCTGCGGTTAGTCAGCAGATGCGACAATTAGAACAAGCACTTAATACAAAGCTTTTCATCCGTAAAGCCAAACAAATGCTCCTTAGTCAACAAGGGGAAATTTTGCTTGATTCCTCCAGGAAAGCGCTAGGCATTATTAGCCAAGGAATTAGCCAAATTCATCAAGAAGATATAGCAGGAGTGCTTACGGTTACTTCGACGCAAGCGTTTACTTCTCTTTGGCTAATGCCAAGGCTACAAAGCTTTGTTAAACTGCATCCTAATATCCAGATTAGATTCCTTCCTTCTGCGGGTTTTGAAGACTTTAAGCAATCACAAATAGATTTAGCTATAAGATTTGGCACTCAAATAAAAGAGAACACACCTAGAAATTTAACTTGTGAATACTTTGGCGAAGCCTCTGTTTACCCTATTTGCTCTGCTGAGTTAGCCAAGAGTCAAAAGCTAGCTTTGCCAAACGATCTTCTTTCTACATGGTTAGTAACTTTAGAAAAGCCCGGACCATATGACTGGGGAACTTGGTTTAAAAGTGTCAATGTCACTGGCTATGACCAGCATAAACAATGGACAAAAGTAAATAGCACAGATACGGCTCTAACAGCGGTATTAAATGGTCACGGGGTTACTTTGGCAGTACCCTATTTATGCAAGCATCAACTTGACTCAGGTGACCTGGTCATTCCATTTAATTTCCCTCATCCAGCAAATGTTAAGCGTTATATGGTTTACGACCAGAACTCAACCAGATTAACAAGGTTAAAAATATTTATGAAATGGTTAAAAGACGGAATGGCAGCGACTTAATTCTCTCTTTAAAGCCAAACGTGGCTGATACCTCTCAATTTACTGGAGATTCATTCAGTTGTTGAACGTCCGTTTCGTAGAAGCTAGCATACAACTTCAATCTCAAGCCGCCGTCTCAATATCGCTCATTAGAGACCCATGGTAACTGATAAGTTTTATCGGCTCAAACGTGCCAACAACGGAGGGTGGCAACGCCTTACTAATGAGTGCATAAATGCTTGGCGAAAATTAGCGACGAAGGAGCAAAAGCCAACTGTAATTTGTCCTACTTGAAAACCCTTGTTAGGTGTTTTTATCACTTTTTTCTGGAATATCGTTACACAAAGTACACTCTGCCCCTGGCAATTTAGCTTAATTAATGACGGTCAACAATACTGCAACGCAAGTAAAAATCCACCTGCATAGCAGGTGGCTTTGACACTGCTCCCTAGAAGGGAGCTTTATTACTTATCGACATCAAGCAATAATTGACGTTCTTCCTCTTCTTTCGCAACTTTATCTTGATACCTTACATATCGTTTAAT